>JAFECN010000034.1 GCA_018242145.1 Pseudomonadota bacterium | reverse complement strand
GACCGCATCGTGTCGCTGCTGGGCATCGCGCCGCTTCTGGATCGCCGTCCAGGCAAGTTGTCCGGCGGCGAGAAGAGCCGCGTGGCTTTGGGCCGCGCGCTGCTGTCGTCGCCGCGCGTGCTTTTGCTGGACGAGCCGTTGTCGGCGCTCGATTCCGCGCGTAAGGCCGAGATCCTGCCCTATCTCGAAACCCTGCGCGATGAAGCCAAGCTGCCGATGCTCTATGTGAGCCATGCGCTCGACGAAGTGGCGCAGCTTGCCGATGCTGTGATCGTCGTCAAACAGGGCCGCACGGCCGCGCAGGGCCCGGTGTTCGAGATGCTGGCGGATTTGGAAATCTCGGACGTCACCGGCGCGCCGTCTTTCGGCGCGGTGATCGACACGCGCGTGTCGGCGCATCGCGAAGCGGATGGGCTGAGCGTGCTGGCCTTCGACGGCGGCGAATTGATCGTGCCGCTGCTGCGCCGGCCGGTCGGACAACGCCTGCGCGTGCGCATCCGCGCCGAAGACGTGATGCTGGCGGCGGAAGAACCGCGCACGATCAGCGCCAACAATGTCCTGCTGTCCACCGTCGCCCATCTGCGCGAGAGCGGTTCGACCCATGCCGACATCCAGCTTCAATGCGGCCGCGCGCGATTCGTCGCCCGCATCACGCGCGCCTCGGCGCGGCGGCTGGATCTGAAGCCGGGGATGCCGGTATTCGCCATCGCAAAATCGGTGATTGTCGATCCGCAGGCGCAAGCCATTGCCCCCTGACCGCCCTTTCCGTCATGCTGGCGGCAGCGAAACCGGGAGGGGACCATGCCGCTGATACCGTATGCCGACACATCGGCGTTGCCGGAAAGGGCGAAGGAGGCGTTCGATCGCCTGCCGCGCAAGCTCAACATCTTCCGCATGTGGGCGAACGCGCCGGAGATGTTCGTGTCCGGCACGCGCTTCGGCGGCAATATCCTCGGCCGCCAGAAGCTGCGCGCCGACCTGCGCGAGCTGATCATCCTGCTCGTCGCGCGGCTGGAGCGCGGCGAGTATGAATGGGTGCAGCATGTGCCCATCGCCGAGCATGCCGGTTGCCGCAAGGACCAGATCGCGGCGCTGGAAGCGGCGCGCATCACCGGCGACGAGTTCAGCGCCAAGGAAAAGGCGATGCTGAAGCTGTCGCAGGAGGTGATCCGCGACGTGCGCGCCAGCGAGGCAACGGTCGCCGAAGCCAAAAAGCATTTCTCGCCGCAGGAAATCGTGGAGATCATCATCACCTGCGGCTTCTACATGACGATGGCGCGCCTCACCGAAACCACGCGCGTGGAGGTGGACGCACCGGGCGGCGCTGCGGTTCTGGACGGGATAAAGAAGGCGGATTAGTTCGCGCGGAACACGAAACGCGCCGACAGCACGAAATTGAAGACCAGTCCCGCCAGCGTGCCGAAGGCGAGCGCGATATAGGGGCTGTTCAGCGGCGCCGGCGCGAAGGTGATGACAGCGCCATAAACCGCGTAGTTCACGGCAAGGCCGATGCTGTTGGCGGCGACAAAGCTCGCCCATTCGCGAGCCATGCCGCCCGCGCCGCGCGCATGGTCGGCGAAGGTCAGCAGGCGGTTTCCCCACCAGGTAAAGGTCACGGTGCAGAGGAAGGAGAAGATCGGCGCGCTGTAGCGCCCCAGCATCAACCCGTTGAGCGCGATATAGAGCGTGGCTTCGTTCACGAAGAAGCCCACGCCACCGACCACGGCAAAGCGCAGAAACTGTGAATCGCGAACGCGCGTGAAGAGCGTCACGGCTTGGTCAGGTCTTGCGGGCCCTTGATCGCCAGATAGGCCAGGCGCTTCAGCTCCCAGCGCCCGCGCGTGACCGTGTCCAGGATCAGTCCGCTGAAGAGCGACAGGAATGCCAGCAGCATCAGCGCGACGGCCAGAACCGCGGTCGGCAGGCGCGGCACGAATCCGGTCTGCAGGTATTCCAGCACCACCGGAATGCCCAGAATCAACGAGGCGATGGCGAACAGCGCGAACAAGGCGCCGAAGAAGATGAAGGGCCGCTCCTCGCGCACCAGCGAGATGATCGTAAACAGGATCTTGAACCCGTCCTTGTAGGTGCTGAGCTTGCTCACCGAACCGGCGGGCCGCTCCCGGTAGTTGGTATCCACCTCGACCATCGGCATCAGCAGGCGCACCGCATGAACGGTGAGTTCCGTCTCGATGCCGAACCCGGCGGAGGTGAACGGAAAACTCTTCACGAAACGCCGCGACATGATGCGGTAACCCGTCAGCATGTCGAGCAGGCGCACATTGAACATCAGCGCCGTCAACCCGGTCAGCAGCTTGTTGCCCAGAACATGGCCGGCACGATAGGCATCCTTGGCGGTGGCGATGCGCCGCCCCGATACGATGTCGTAATGCTCGTCCAGAAGCTTTTGCACCAGCCGCGGCGCGACGGAGGCATCGTAGGTATCGTCGCCGTCCGTCAGCACATACACGTCGGCGTCGATGTCGGCGAACATGCGGCGCACCACATTGCCCTTGCCCTGCCGCGGCTCCACGCGCACGACCGCGCCGGCGGCTTTCGCCCGCGCGATGGTCTGGTCGCTGGAGTTGTTGTCATAAACATAGATCGTCGCCATCGGCAGCGCGGCGTGGAAATCGGTCACCGTCTGGGCGATGGCCGCTTCCTCGTTGTAGCAGGGGATGATGACGGCGATGCGCGGAGGCGTTTCGCTCATGGCTGGTTTTCCGTCAGACGTTCGACCGGGCAGAATTTGTAGGGGCCGCCGAGATTGGCTTCGATTTGGCGGCAATCAAGATACCGTATCCGCAGGCCATAGTCTGCCAGGGCCTCGGTGGCGCGCCCGATCTCGTATTCCTCTGCGATCAGATAGATCTCGCCATGGAAGGCATGGACCCGGCGCTTGGTGGAGGCGGTGAGGCGCGAGCCGTCTTCGGGCGTGATCATCCATCCGTCGATGCGCAAGATGGGAATCTGGTGCGGCAGGGAGGGAACGAGGTACCCCATCGGCGCCTCGCCCGCCATCAGGATCATGGTGTGGTCGGGATCGGGGATCGGCGGCAGCTTCACCTGCACATAGGGATTGGTGACGGGCGCGCGCTCCAGCCATTCCGGCCGCGTGCAGGCCGCCGCCAGAACCGCCAGCACCCCCAGCGCCGTCAGTTGCACGCGCCGCGACAGCGGCCACAAGCCGATGGCGCAGGTGATCAGGACCGGCGCCAGCATCTCCAGCGCCAGAATATAGCGGTAGATCGCGAACACGCTGATCCACGCGATGTAGGTGACGGCGGCGAAGGCGAACAGCGGCGCGGCGGCATCGGGCTTCACCAGCGGTTCGCGATTGCGCCGCGCGAAGAGGAGCACCGGAATCGTCGCCAGCGAAAGAACATAGGCGAGGCCCACGCGGATGTCGGCGTAACCCAGATCGTCCGCCACGCGCCAATCCAGCGTGAACAGCAGCGGATAGAGAAGCCGGTGCGGCCAGGTCCGCGGCAGGAAACGCATATCGCGATAGGAGGCATCGAGCGCCAGCGGCGAATCGAAGAACTGGTTGAAATAGGGAAACAGCGGGTTGCCGGTGACGTGATACATCGTCAGCCACCAGTAGCCGGAGAACAGCGCCAGCCCGATCACCCCGCCCACGCCGCCCGCCAGCACGCGCGTCACGCGCTGCTTCCAGCTTCCGCGCACGATCGCGAGCGCGCCCGCATAGCCGAGGGCAAACGGCGCCTGCGGCAGTTTCAGCCCAACCGCGCAGCCGACGACGAGCCCGCCGATCAGGGCGACAACGATCCCCTGCCGGATCGTGCCGTTGGTCAGCCGCTCGCGTTGCGTGACGACAATCGCCAGCGACGAGAGCGTCAGGACGCTCAGCACGTTGTCGTAATAGGTCGTTCCCGCGAGGCCCAGCGTAAGCCCGCCGCACATGCAGAACAGTGCCAGCAGCGGCGTGAGAATCCAGTTGTCGGTGCTGTCGCGCAAGACCGCGCGGGCGATCAAGTAGAGCGGAATGATGTTGGCGCCCTGCACGGCCCCCATCACGCCGAGCGCGATCCAGGACGGCACATGCGTCGCCAGAAGATAGAAGGGGATGTCGAGCAGGGGGTTGTAGTAGGTCGCCTGATGCGCCACCGCGATGTCGAAGCCCATGCGATGGTTCAGGAACGCATAGGGCGCATACCAGTGATAGTTGCGGAAATCCCAGGACGTGTCCTTGCCCAGCGAAATCACGAGGATCGCCCAGCCCAGGATCACGGCGGCCAGAAAAAGAACCTCCTGCGGCGCGAGCCATCTGGCGCGGTCGGGGCTGCGGTTCGAAGTCATGGGAGAGCGAGCAACCGGTTGGGGCCCCCTGTCTTACTTGGCTGTCCGCGCGCCCGCAACGCGACACGCGCGACGGTCCCGGCCCGGTAAACCCCTCCGGCAGGCGGGCGGTGACTAGGGCAGATTTGCGAGGAATTGCCGGGTGCAGGCGCGCCAGGAGCGGGTGAGCGCGAAGGCGCGCGCCTCCGCGCGCGGGATTTTCAGCGCCCGCAGGCAGGCCGCATGCAGGTCGCCGTCCAGCATGCCGCAACCGGCATCGCCGATCACATCGCGCGGCCCCTGCACCGGATAGGCAGCCACCGGCGTTCCGCAGGCCAGCGCTTCGAGCAGGACGAGGCCGAATGTGTCGGTCTTGCTCGGAAACACGAACACATCGCTGGCGGCATAGAGGCGCACGAGTTCTTCGCCGAATTTGGGGCCGAGGAATTTTGCGTCCGGATATTTCCGCTCCAGCGATGCCCGCGCCGGACCGTCCCCGACGATCACCTTGGTGCCGGGAAGATCGAGCGCCAGAAAGGCTTCGAGATTCTTCTCCACCGCTACGCGGCCCACCGAGAGCCACACCGGCCTGGCATAAGGCAGCGTGGCATCCGCGATCGGCCGGAATTGTTCGGTGTCCACGCCGCGCGACCAGATCTTGAGGTTGCGGAAACCGTGGCTCTCCATTTCGTGCAGCAGCGACGGCGTCGCCACCATCACCGCTTTCGCAGGGCCGTGAAACCAGCGCAGGAAGGCATAGACGAGATCGAGCGGCACGAATGGAAAGCGCGCTTTCACATATTCGGGAAAGCGCGTGTGGAAGGATGTCGTGAACGGGATCTCGCGTTGGATGCAGAGGGCGCGCGCCGAAAGCCCCAGCGTGCCTTCGGTGGCGATGTGGATCGCGGTCGGTTGAAAGTCGGCGATCATCTTTTCCAGGCTTTTGCGCGGAAAGATTGCGAGCCGGATTTCCCGGTAGGTCGGCATCGCGATGGTGAAGCGGCCTTCGGGTGTCGCATAGCGCACGTCATGGCCAAGCGTCTGCAGATCTTCGCCCAGGATTTCCATGGTGCGGACGACGCCGTTCACCTGCGGCTTCCACGCATCGGTGACGATCATCACGCGCTCGTGGCGGAGCGCGTCTGTCAAAGCCTCAGGCTGGGACGGCCAGTCCTTCTGCGGGTTCGCGGACGAAAGCTGGCGCGGGCTCGGCTTGCGAAG
>JAFECN010000349.1 GCA_018242145.1 Pseudomonadota bacterium | reverse complement strand
GATATCGTCGCGAACATGGAAAGCGTGATCGCGCGGGCGAAGGCGAAGGGTCTGCCGCACACGCTCAATTTCGTCACCGGCCCCTCGCGCACCGGCGATATCGAGCAGACGCTGGAACTGGGCGCGCATGGGCCCAAGGCGCTGGCTATTCTGATTGTCCGGGAATGATCCCAAATCGTCATCACCCGGTCGTGAGCTTTTTGCGAACGATCCGGGTGACCCATCTTCCTCCCTTGTAGAAAAAGAAAATTGGGTCGCCCGCATGAAGCGGGCGATGACAATCAGGGGGGTGGAATCGAGAACTGCTGCAGCGAATTGATCTGCTTCGTCAGCTTGCTCATCAGGACATCGAGCATCCTGCGTTCTTCCGGCGTCAGCGCGGCGAGGAACACTTCCTCCAGATGCAGCGCCAACGGCACAACCTCATCGTAGATCGCCTGCCCCTTGGCTGTCAGCGATAGCCGCGTCACGCGGCCGTCCACCTCGTCGCCCTCGCGCTTCACGCGGCGCGCCTCCACCAGCGAAGCGACGGCACGGCTGACCTGCACCTTGTCCATCGCCGTGCGTTGCGCCACATCGCGCGCGGACATGCCAGGCGTCTGCCCCAGCACGGCGATCACCCGCCATTCCGGCACCGAGAGGCCGAAGCGGTCGGAATAATGCCGCGCGATGGCATCCGACGCGCGATTGGACAGGATTGACAGCCGATACGGCAGGAAGTGATCGAGATCGAGCGTCAGATGCTCGAGCGTTTTGATATCACTCGGCATCGGGCTGGTTCTTTGGGAGCGCGGCGGCAAAGGCCGGATGGGCGAGCGCATGCGCTTCGATCCGCGCAATCGCGGGCCAGGCCGCAATTTCCAACTGCACACGCCGCGCGTTGGCGACCTGCGGGATGAGACAGATGTCGGCAATCGTCGGCAAGTCGCCGTGGCAGAACTTTCCGGTGTGCAGCGACGATGCCAGCATTTTTTCCAGGGCATCGAAGCCAAGCCTGATCCAGTGCCGGTGCCAGTCGAAAACGTCTTCGTCCGTCTTGCCGAAGGCCCGCTTCATATATTGACCGATACGCAGGTTGTTCACCGGGTGGATATCGCAAGCGACGACATAAGCCAGTTCACGGCAACGCGCGCGGCCGTAAGCATCCGGCGGCAACAGTGGCGGCTCCGGCACGATTTCGTTCAGATATTCGATGATCGCCAGCGATTGCGTGATCGTATGGCCGCCATGCACCAGCGCGGGTATCAGTTCCTGCGGATTCAGCGCCTTGTAGTCCGGCGCGTGCTGCTCTCCGCCGTTGCGCAGTAGATGCACGAAGCGCAACTCCGGCTTGATGCCTTTCAGGTTCAGCGCGATGCGCGCGCGGAAGGCGGCAGAGGAGCGGAAATAGCCGTAGAGCGCGAACTCACTGCTCATATTTCTCCACCCTCTGATCGATGGCGCCAAAGATGGATTTGCCGTCGGCATCGAACATCTCGATGCGGATGCGGTCGCCGAATTTCATGAAGGGCGTCACCGGCTTGCCACTCTCGATGGTTTCCAGCGTGCGCTTCTCGGCGAGGCACGCCGAGCCGACATTGCCGCTCTTGTTCGACACCGTGCCGGAACCGACGATGGAGCCGGCCACCAGCGCGCGCGTCTTCGCGGCGTGAGCGATGAGTTGCGGGAAGGAGAACGTCATATCCACGCCCGCATTCGGATGACCGAAGGGCTTGTTGTTGTAAGTGACCATCAAGGGCAGATGCACCTTGCCGTCCTTCCACGCGCCGTTCAGTTCGTCCGGCGTCACCGCCACCGGCGAAAACGCGCTGGCGGGTTTGGACTGGAAGAAACCGAAATTCTTGGCCAGCTCCGCCGGGATCAGGTTGCGCAAGCTAACGTCGTTCACCAGCATCAGCAGCTTGATGTGTTTCTCCGCCGCTTCCGGGGCGCTGCCCATCGGCACGTCGTCGGTAACGACGGCGACTTCTCCCTCGAAATCGATGCCCCAGGCCTCATCCGCGGCGAGAATGGGATCGGTCGGGCCGATGAAGCTGTCGGAACCGCCCTGATACATCAACGGATCGGTCCAGAAACTCGGCGGCATCTCCGCGCCGCGCGCCTTGCGCACCAGTTCCACATGCGTGACATAGGCCGAGCCGTCCGCCCATTGATAGGCGCGCGGCAGGGGCGAAGCGCATTCCTCAGGATAGAAGACCTGCTCGCCTTCCACAGGACCGTCATTGATCAATTCATAGACGTGCGCCAGCCGGGGGGCCGCTTCGCTCCAACGATCCAGCGCATGCTGCATCGTCACCGCGACATGCGGCACCGGCACACAGCGCGCCAGATCGCGCGAGACGACGACCAGCGCGCCATCGCGTCCGGTTTTGAGAGAAGCCAGTTTCATGACTCGGCCTTTTCGATCAGAGCGGCAAAGCCAGGGAGTGGGGTGCCGCGCGGGATTCCAAACGTCTCATAACCCCAAGCCACGGCTTCGGTAAGCTCCGCACCAAGGCGTTTCCGCACCTCTTCATATTCGCTGCGGCGGCGGCCGGGGTCGAACGCCTCGCCGGCCTTTTTGGCGTTGCGCCGGAACAGTGCGCCGTCAACCGTTTGTGCAGCATGGCCCGCACCAAGACCAAGCCCGAGGAAAGCATCGGCGGCGCCCAGAACCGCTGCAGGATCGGCGAGGAGCATGTCGCAATCCAGCGCACGCGCATCCGATGGTGCAGCCTTTTGAAACTCCGCGATCTGCATATGCCAGACCAGTGCGGCGCGCCGGAGCGGCGACAGATTTGCCGTTCTCTCATGCGTCCAGTTCGGCGCAATACCGTCACGCCGCATCACGTCCACCATGGCGCGCGTATAGGTGTCCCCATCCGCACCAAGACGCGCAATGGCAATGACGAAATCTTCGCAGCGGGAATAGAGAAGAAGATGCCGCGCGCCGGGCAATGCCGCAGCTTCGGGTAACAGATGGTTCGCCGCCGGGGCGGGTTTGACCGTGACCGCTTCGCTATCACCGAAACCGCGCGATAAGAGTTTGAATGCCACGCTCGGAAGGGTGGCCAGATCGGGGTGCAACGCGAATGCACCGGCGCGCTTGGCATCCGCCACATCGACAAGCAGCTTCGGCTCGCAGAGCGAAAGATTGCGCCCCGGCATATCCAGCGCCCGCGCCAGAAGCGTGGAGCAGCAGAAGCCGGTGTGCCAGATGAACCGCAGGTTTCGCGGCGCCGGCTTCGATGCCAACGCGGCCACGACGGAGGACAGATGCATGCGTCCGCTGCGGCCACCGGCGCGCTTCCAGCGCATGTCGAGGAACGGCTCACCCGCCAACTCTTCGCGCGATGCGTGCGTGAAGCCCACTGTGCCGCTTTGCGGATCGAATCCGCGCGCGAACCAGTGCGGATCGTCCAAGAAGCTTTCGGGCGAACGCGCGTCCATCGCGGCCTATTTCGGCTTCCAGCTATCGGCATAGCCGCGATCTTCGGTGCCTTCGGCGGCGGGCAGCATGTCCAGCGGATCGCGGGCGTCGATCATCACGGCCACTTCGTCGGTCATCGTCTTCGCCGCTTTCTGCCCCGCCGCGAACGCCTTGGGGTGCGGGCCGTGCGTGAAGCCGTTGGGATGCCACGTCATCATGCCGGGATGGATGTTGTCGCGGCTGAAGAACTCGCCCTGATGATAGAAGATCACTTCATCGTAATCGTCGTTGGAATGATAGAACGGCACCTTCAGCGCGCCGGGATCGCTCTCGATCGGGCGCGGCACGAAGGTGCAGACGACAAAGCGGTCCGCCACGAAGGTG
>JAFECN010000348.1 GCA_018242145.1 Pseudomonadota bacterium | reverse complement strand
GCAACGCCACGCTCGTCTATGGCGCGAAGGATGAGACGCACAATCAGGTGGTCGTGCTGGCGCAATATCTGAAGACGCACAAACCGCGCCCCGCCGCCAAAACGAAAAAGAAGGCGAAAACGAAGAAGAAAAGGCCATGAACACGGGACTGCACACGCCGGTCTGCGATCTTCTGGGCTGCGAGTTTCCCATCGTGCTCGCGGGCATGGGCGGCCCGGCGCGCAGCGAACTCGTGGCGGCGGTGACGAAGGCGGGCGGCTTCGGCTTTCTCGGCATGGTGCGGGAGTCGCCGGAGCTGATCCGCGCGGAAGTGGAGAAGGTCCGCGCGGCCACGGATCGCGATTTCGGCGTCAACCTCATTCCCGCCGCCACCAAACCCGATCTGCTGGAAGCGGAGATCGCCGCCGTGCTCGCCGCGCGCGTGCCGGTGGTGTGCCTGTTCTGGGATCTGTCGGCGGAGCTTGTGAAGCGCCTGCGCGGCGAAGGCGTGCTGGTGGCGTGTCAGGTCGGCAGCGCGCGGGAAGCCGAAGACGCGCAGGCGGCGGGCGCGCAGATCGTCATCGCGCAGGGCGTCGAAGCCGGCGGCCATGTGCGCGGCACCGTTCCGCGGCGCGAGATCGTGCGCGCGGTGGTGAAGAGCGCCCATGTGCCGGTGCTCGCGGCGGGCGGCATGTCGGGCGGGCGCGATCTGGTCGAGATGCTGGAACTCGGCGCGCAGGGCATCGTGCTCGGCACCGCGCTGCTGGCGACGAAAGAGTCCTTCGCGCACGACTATCACAAGCAGCGCATCGTTGCCGCCAGGCCGGGCGATACCGTGCATACGCTGGATTTCCATGTGAACTGGCCGCGCGGCGCCTATGTGCGCGTGCTGCAGAATTCGGTGACGCGCCGCGAACACGGCGATCCGTTTGACGGCCATCGCGAAGCTATCGGCAAGGAAGGCGAACGCACCATCTGGCTGTTCTCCACGGACTCGCCGCTGAAGGACATGACCGGCGATTTCGAGAAGATGGCGCTCTATGCCGGCGAGGGCGCGGGCGCGATCGAGAACATTCCCAGCGCGGCCGACCGCATCGCTGCGATCATGGCGGAAGCGGAAGCGTTGCAGCCGAAGGAAACCGCCGCCGCCGCAACGTCGGAAGAAAAGCTGTCTTCGCCGGTCTGCTACGCGAACGAAGCCAGCGATCAATACGCCGGTTACGCCACGCGCGAGGAGCTGATCGCGTTCTGCAACGAATTGCTGGAAGCCGAGCGTGCCGGTGCGCGCATCACCGCGCGCTCTTCCACCGAGGCGAAAGATTCCGCCACGCGCGATCTGCTGCGCGATATCCAGAAGGACGAGGCGCGCTGGTGCGCCATGCTGCTGAAATGGATCGCCCATCTGGACGGCACGCCGTCGCCCAAGGTCGGCGCGTTCTATGAGAAGTGCCTCGCCTTCACCGATCTGAAGGAGCGCATCGCCTTCATCAATCGCGGGCAGGGCTGGGTGGTGAAGAAGCTGCGCGAGATGCTGCCCAAGGTGCGGGACGACCGCATGCATGCCGATTTCAAGGCGATGCTCGAAAGCCACGAAGAAAATATCCGCCGCGCAAGTTAGTTTACGCTGCGGAATCCCATCACCCCAAAGATTGTCATGGCCCGCCGGAGTGCGGGCCACCCAGGTGACGCTTGCGGGATTGCCGTAAGGAAAAGCGCAGACCGATATTCGCCGCCATCGCTTTACGCCGACCTGGGTGGCCCGCACTCCGGCGGGCCATGACAACGGTGGGTTGGTTACATACAGTCCTTCCCGATCGATATGGAGACGGCAATGGCATACGGCCCCTACAAGGAAATCCTCGTCGCGGTGAAGGATCAGATCCTCACGCTCACGCTGCATCGTCCGGAGAAGCTCAACGCCTTCACCGGCACGATGATGAACGAGATGATTGACGTCTTCACCAAAGTGAACACGGACGACGACGTGCGCGCGATCATCGTCACCGGCTCCGGCCGCGCCTTCTGCGCGGGTGCCGATCTGTCGGCGGGCGCCGCGACCTTCGATGCGAGCAGCAATCCCGGCCGCGCCGAGCGCAATGCCGGTTCCGACGCCACGGTGGATTACAGCGACGAGCGCGTGCGCGACGGCGGCGGGCGGGTGACGCTGGCCATCTATGAATGCCTCAAGCCCGTCATCTGCGCGGTGAACGGCCCGGCGGTCGGCATCGGCCTCACCATGCAGCTTGCGATGGACATTCGCCTCGCGTCCGAGAACGCGCGGTTCGGCTTCGTGTTCTCGCGCCGCGGCATCGTGCCGGAAGCGGCATCGAGCTTTTTCCTGCCGCGCATCGTCGGCATCGCGCAGGCGCTGGAGTGGTGTTATTCGGGCCGCGTGTTCGACGCGCAGGAGGCCCTGCACGGCCGCCTCGTCAGCAAGGTGGTGAACGCCGATGTGCTTCTGTCGGAAGCGCACAAGATCGCCGCCGAGATCCGCGACAACACTGCGCCGGTCTCCATCGCGCTCATCCGCCAGATGATGTGGCGCGGCCTCGGCATGGACCATCCGATGGAAGCCCACAAAGTTGACTCCCGCGGCATCTATTCGCGCGGCCAGTCCGGCGACGTGAAGGAGGGCGTCGTGGCATTCCTCGAAAAGCGCCCCGCGCATTTCCCCAACAAGGTCTCGACGGATATGCCGCGTTATTTCCCGTGGTGGAGCGAGCGGAAATACTCCTGATCGCAATTTAGCGGATATAAGACCGCAACACTGCGATCAACTCGTCAGCGGCTTCGATCTCCGCTCGCGTCGGCTTGCGGTTCTCATCGATCATGTGCATCTGGATGTGGTCTTCCGCCACCTCCGCCATGATGCCGTTGATTGCGCCGCGCGCCGCCGTGAGCAGCCGCATGATCGCCGTGCAGCCTTCCTCGCTTTCAAGCGCGCGCTCGACCGCATCCACCTGGCCGCGCAATCTGCGAACGCGATTGAGAAGCTTTTGCTTGTCCACGATAGCGTGCGTCATTTCATGCCGCCTTCCCGAAATACCCTTGGGGGTACTTGCAATATACCCAAGGGGGTATATACCACCCCGTCGTTGGGTTCAAATTCCGGGGACTGGCATGCCAGACCGCTCCCATGCCTTTGCTGCATTTTTCCTGGCGAGCCTTTGTGCCGTGCCGGCCAGCGCCGATGATCTGCCGGATTGGTTGAGCCTGCACGGGCAATCCACCTTTATCGTCCAGTATCATCCGGCGTTTCGTTCGCCCTATCGCGGCGCGAATAGCATGGCGCCGCAGAGCGTGGGAGATGAGACCTTTGACGCCACGCTGTTCATCGGCGTGCGCCTATGGAATGGCGGCGCGGTCTATTTCAATCCCGAGATCGATCAGGGCTTCGGGCTTTCCAATACACTGGGGGTCGCCGGCTTTCCCAGCGGCGAGGCTTACAAGGTCGGCGATACCAATCCCTATTTTCGGCCGCAGCGGCTCTATTTTCAGCAATCCTTCGATCTTGGCGGCGATGCGCAGACGATCGCCGATGGGGTGAATCAGGTCGCAGGCGCACGAACAGCCGACAATCTCGTCGTCACGCTCGGCAAGTTCTCGGTCGGCGACATCTTCGACACCAATATCTATGCGCATGATCCACGCGGCGATTTTCTGAACTGGTCGCTGATCGACGCCGGCGCGTTCGATTATGCGGCCGACGCCTGGGGTTATGCATCCGGCGCGGCGCTGGAATGGACGCAAGACCGGTGGACGTTACGGGCGGGCACGTTCAACTTGTCCAAAGTCCCGAACGGCAAAGTGCTGGAAACCGATTTCCGCCAGTTCGAACTTATCGGCGAAATGGAAGAACGCCACACCCTGTTCGGTCACGACGGCAAGGTGAAGTTGCTGGGCTATCTCAATCGTGGACGCATGGGCCGCTATTCCGACGCCATCGCGCTTGGCAACATCACGCACGCCATTCCAGACACCGCGCTCGTCCGCCGTTATGCATCGCGGCCGGGCGGCGAGATCAATATCGAGCAGGGATTGACCGACGGTCTCGGCTTCTTCCTGCGCGCCAGTCTGAACGATGGCGGCAAGGAGGCGTATGAGTTCACCGAGATCAACAAATCGATTTCCGGCGGACTTTCCTTGAAAGGTGCATCCTGGGGCCGTGATGACGACACCCTTGGATTCGCGGGCGTCGTGAATGGTTTGTCGCATGAAGCGCGCGATTATTTCGCGGCGGGCGGCCTCGGCATTCTCATCGGCGACGGGCGGCTTGCGCATTACGGGACCGAAGATATCGCGGAAGCCTACTATGCCGCGAATATCACAAGCTGGCTGACCACCACGGCCGATTATCAGTTTGTGGAGAACCCTGCCTATAACCGCGACCGCGGACCGATTTCCGTTTTTGCGCTGCGTTTTCACGCGCAATTCTGAATAGAACCGTTCGTGCAGATGCGAATATCAACTGAGCCGTTGTTGCCTCGCACATCTGCGCCCGCGGCCAGTCGGAAGGCATGAAGGAAAGCATGAAGGAAGGCGTGGTTGCATTCCTGGAAAAGCGGCCCGCCCAGTATTCCTGAAATATTCGCCATCTGCGGCAAAGGCTTCCGGGTTAATACGGTATTAAGGCGCGGGGCATAGGCTCCGTGTTGTCTGGGGGCCGTCTTGTTGCACTATGATGTCATAGCCGCCGCGCGCGCCGTTGAGAGTCTTGGCTTCGGCAAGTTGAACCTTGCGCTCGCGCGTTACTGGCTGTCGCGCTGGAAAGACGGCGCGCCGCCGTTGCGCGCCGGAATCAGGCCGCGCGATGTGAAAAGCCATTTGCCGGGCATCGCCATTCTGGAGCTGCACGGCGATGGCACGGTGATGTGCCGGCTTTCCGGTTCCGCGCTGGCGATGGGCCTCGGCATCGATCCCACAGGCATGGATATCATCGCGATCACGCCGCCCGAATTTCGCGATGCCCGCCTGTCGCGGTACCGCCGCGTGGCGAATGGCGCCGTCAGCCGCTGCGTGAAACCCCATCAGACCCGCTTCGGCGCCACGATCATGATCGAGGACGTCCAGCTTCCACTGGGCGTTGGCGAAGACGGGGCCCGGCAAATTCTCTATCACGCCGATTGGCGTCCGCAGACGCTGGACCGCACCGTCGCGGAAATCGTGGACGGCATGAACACCGCGATCGACGAAAGCTGCCCTATCGTCCGCGCCGCCGCCTGAGCCGGGCTTAGACACATTTTTGATCGAGGTCGTCCGTCATATCACCTCCCCCTTGTGGGGAGGTCGAAAAAGCGAAGCTTTTTCGGGTGGGGGGATTTTATGCACTGTCCCCCCACCCGAAAAATTCTTCGCTGCGCTTCGAATTTTATCGACCTCCCCACAAGGGGGAGGTGATTCAACGGCTGACTCAATTCAAACAGAT
>JAFECN010000347.1 GCA_018242145.1 Pseudomonadota bacterium | reverse complement strand
TTGATCAGATAATCCGCGCCGAGCGCCTTCGCGCGTTCCAGCTTCGCGTCGCTGCTCGACATGGCGATGACCTTCGCGCCGATGGCCTTGGCGAATTGCAGCGCGAAGATGGAGACGCCGCCCGTGCCCTGCACCAGGATCGTGCTCCGGGCGTCGATCGGCGCTTCCACCGCGATGGCGCGCCATGCGGTAAGCCCCGCGCAAGGCAGCGTCGCCGCTTCCTCGAACGACAGATGATCGGGGAATTTGGTCACGCCGTCCGCGGCGATCAGCATCTTCTCCTGCAACACGCCGGGCACGGTTCCGCCCAGCGCCAAATTGCGCGCTTCGGCGGTCACCGGACCATCGACCCAGCTTTGGAAGAAGGTCGGGCAAACCTTGTCGCCCACCTTCACGCGCGTCACGCCGCTGCCCACGGCTTCCACCACGCCCGCGCCGTCGGAGAACGGAATGAGCGGCAGCGGCGCGCCACCCATCTTCACGGTCAGAAGATCGCGATAGTTCAAGGAGGCGGCCTTCATCGCCACCACGATCTGGCCGGGGCCGGGCGTGGGCGCGGGCTTGTCCACCAGCTTCAGATTGTCGATCCCGAATGCGTTCTGAACTTCCCAAACTCGCATGGCGCGGTCCTGTTGTCTGGCGGCGGGCAGACGATAGCGCCTGACGTTACGGACTGTGCAATAGTGGCCGCGCCGAAATCGGGACGGGAACATGACCGGCGAGATCTTTGACGCAGCGGCAAACCAGAGCGCGGTGTGGGCCGTCATTCTCGGCGCCGTGCTGGCGACGGCGGGCGGTTTCGCCGCCACGCAGATGGAACGCTATGTCGAGCATCGCCGCCGCGAGCGCAACGCCGCGCTGTTCTTCGGCGAGTTGCTGACGACGCTGCAGATCATTCTCTATCACGCGCACAACACGCATGGCCGCGGCGATCCCTTCGGGCCGATCACGATCCGGATGCTCAAATCCGCCCGCCGGGAAATCGACATCTACGACCGCAACCGCGAGAGCCTGTTCGATCTGCGGCATGGCGAGCTGCGCGCGCGGATTCAGAATCTCATCATCCGCATCACCATGCCGATCGAAGGCGTGTTCGACGCGACGGACGAGATCGCGCGCTGCCAGGACATCCTGCGCGACGCCGGCGCCCGCCCCGACATCGAGGCGCGCATCGTGGCGCTGAAGGAACAGCGCGACGGCGGCTATGACTTCGTCATGGAAACCGCCGAAGACCTTCCGCGCATTCTCCGCGATCTGGAGCCTCTGGCGCATCACAGCTTCCGCAATCTCGACGAAATCGGGCGCAGCATTTGAACTTGGCGCCAGGCATCGCCTCCCCCTTGTGGGGGTGAATAGCGACAGCGTACGAACGATAAATCTGGAGCGCAGCGGAAGCTTTTTCGACCTCCCCACAAGGGGGAGGTAATGATCCGCGCCACCAAGATAACGCTTCAAACCCATCGCGCACCGCTTTAAGAACCGCCTCCGATGGCCGCGCCGCTTCTTACCTTGCAGAACATCCAGCTCCGCTTTGGCAACACGCAGTTGCTGGATGGCGCGGAGCTGTTCGTCAGCGCGGGCGAGCGCTTGTGCCTTGTGGGCCGCAACGGCTCGGGCAAATCCACCCTGCTCAAGATCGCCGCCGGGTTGATCGAGCCGGATGGCGGCGCGCGTTTCGCGCAGCCGGGCGCGGTGATCCGCTATCTGCCGCAGGAGCCCGATCTCTCCGGCTTCGCCACCACCCGCGATTATGTGGAGGCCGGGCTCGGCGAAGGCTACGACACCAACCGCACTTATTATCTGTTGGGCAAGCTGGGCCTGACCGGCGCGGAAGACCCCAGAACGCTCTCCGGCGGCGAGGCGCGGCGCACGGCCCTGGCGCGCGCGCTGGCGCCGGAGCCGGACATCCTTCTTCTGGACGAGCCGACGAACCATCTGGATCTGCCCGCCATCGAATGGCTGGAAGGCGAGCTTCAGGCGATGCGCGGCGCGCTGGTGCTTATCAGCCACGACCGGCGCTTCCTTGAGGATTTGTCGCGCGCAACCGTGTGGCTGGATCGCGGCAAGACGCGGCGGCTGGAGCAGGGTTTCGCGCATTTCGAGAACTGGCGCGACGAGGTGCTGGAGCAGGAAGAGATCGAACGCCACAAGCTCGATCGCAAGATCGCGATGGAAGAGGACTGGGTGCGCTATGGTGTGAGCGGACGGCGCAAGCGCAACGTGAAGCGCATGGCCGATCTGCGCGCGCTGCGCCAGGGCAGGCGCGAACAGTTGCGCGTCGCCGGTTCGGTGAAGATGACGGTGAGCGAGGCGGAAGAGGGCGGCACGCGCGTCATCGACGCCAAGGGCATCTCCAAATCCTTCGGCGAACGCGCGGTGGTTTCGGATTTCTCCGTGCGCATCCATCGCGGCAACCGCGTGGGCATCGTCGGCGCGAACGGCGCGGGCAAGACGACGCTGCTCAACATGCTCACCGGCAAGCTGAAGCCCGATACCGGCAACGTGAAGATCGGCGCTCATGTGGTGATGGCGGCCCTGGACCAGAACCGCGAACTGCTCGCGCCGGACACCATCGTCAGCGCCGTGCTGACCGGCGGATCGAGCGACACGGTATTCGTCGGCGGCGAGCCGCGGCATGTCACGAGCTATCTCAAGGATTTCCTGTTCTCGCCCGCGCAGGCGCGCTCGCCGGTGAAGGTGCTGTCGGGCGGCGAACGCGCGCGGCTCCTGCTGGCGAAGGTGCTGGCCGCGCCGTCCAACCTTCTGGTGCTGGACGAGCCCACCAACGACCTCGATCTGGAGACGCTCGATCTTCTGGAAGAGATGATCGCGAACTATCCCGGCACCGTTCTGGTGGTGAGCCACGACCGCGATTTTCTGGATCGCGTGGCGACGAGCGTGCTGTTCGCGGAAGGCAATGGCCGCTTCGTCGAATATGCCGGCGGTTACAGCGACATGCTCGCCCAGCGCGGCGAAGGCGTTCAGGCGCGCGAGGCCGCGAAAGCGCCGAAGGCGGAGAAGGGCGAGGCCAGGCCGCGCGAGCGCACGTCGCAGAAGATGTCCTTCAAGGACAAACACGCGCTCGAAACCCTGCCCGCGCGCATGACCGCGCTGGAAAAGGAGATCGCCGTCCTGCACCAATCGCTCGCCGATCCCGATCTCTACGCCCGCGATCCGAAGAAGTTTGCGGATGCCTCCGCCAAGCTGGAAAAAGCGCAAGCCGAATTGTCGGCGTCAGAAGAACGCTGGCTGGAACTCGAAATGCTGCGCGAGGAATTGGAGCGGTAGTCACCTCCCTCCGCACACTCGCTTGTCATGGCCCGCCGGAGTGCGGGCCACCCAGGTGACATCTGCACAGGTGCTGAAAACAAAAACGCCGACGTTCCTTCGGCATTCGGTTCCGCAAGATTTCAACTGGGTGGCCCGCACTCCGGCGGGCCATGACAGCGGGGTTGGATCAAGCAGCGAGCTTGAAATCCCGGCGAAGCCACAATTCCGCCAGCGCTCTCTCCACGTCCATCGCGCTTGTCATCCGGCACAAACGCGACCGCGCTGCGCGGCGGTCTTCCGCGCTTTGCGGCCACGGCGCGTTCTCGATGTACCAGCCCAGATGCTTGCGGAAGATCTTGAGGCCGTGCACCTCGCCATAGAACGCGATGCTGTCGCGCATGTGCTCGAATACGATGGCCAGACGTTCTTCGGCATCCGGCTCGGCGATTTCGCCATCCTGCTCCAGCGCCTTTTCGAGCGCAGACGCGATCCACGGCTTTCCATAAGTGCCGCGCCCGATCATCACGGCGTCCGCGCCGGATTGCGCGAGCGCCGTTCGCGCGCTCGCGGCATCCACGATATCGCCGTTCACGATCACCGGAACCGAGACCGCGGCTTTCACATCCGCCACCGCCTTCCAGTCCGCCACGCCCTTGTAGAACTGGCAGCGCGTGCGGCCATGCACCGTGATCGCCTTCACGCCCGCGCGCTCGGCGGCGGCTGCGATTTCCGGCGCGTTGCGCGCGCGATCGTCCCAGCCCAGGCGCATCTTGAGCGTCACGGGCCGCGACGTCGCGTTCACCGCCGCTTCGATCAACCGCAGCGCCAGTTCCGGCTCGCGCATCAAGGCGGAGCCGGACAGCGCGCCGGTCACCTCTTTCGCCGGGCATCCCATGTTGAAGTCGATGATATCCGCGCCCGCCTGCTCCGCGAGCTTCGCGCCCGCCGCGACCCAATGCGGATCGCGTCCCACAAGCTGGATCACCATCAGCGGCAAGCCGTCGCCCACCGCCGCGCGGCGCACCACATCGGGCCGTCCGCGCGCGAAGGCATCGCAGGCCACCATTTCGGTGGCGACATAGGCAGCGCCCAGGCGCGAGGCTGCGCGCCGGAACGGCAGGTCCGACACGCCCGTCATCGGCGCGGTGAGAACCCGGCCCGGAATCCGGACGCCGCCGATGTCGAGACTCTGCGTCACGGTTGCGGCGGCGGTGCCGGCTGAACGGAGATCAGCGTCATGTCGAAGACGAGCGTCTGGTTCGGGCCGATGGCATCGCCCGCGCCCGTTGCGCCATAGGCGAGATCGGCGGGGATCACCAATTGCCATTCATCGCCTTCGTGCATCAGGCGCAGCGCTTCCACCCAGCCGGGGATGAGCCGTCCGGCGGGGAAGGTTGCCGTCTGGCCCGGCTGGGTCTGGTCGAACACTTTGCCGTCGATGGTCCAGCCCTTGTAGGTGACGGTCACCATGTCGCCGCCGCTCGTCACGCCTTTGCCGCTGCCCGATTTGATGACGCGATATTGCAGGCCGTCCGCCGTCGTCTTCACGCCGTCCTTGGCCTTGTTGTCGGTCAGGAACTTCGCGTTGGCCGCGGCGCTCAGATCGTAGGTTTTCACGGTGTCTTCCTTTTTCTGTCCGCAACCGGCGAGGCTGAGGGTGGCGGCGAGTGCAAGAACGAAAATCGGCAAACCGAGTCGCATGGCGAAGCCCCAATGAATTCCGCCCAGCCATGGCCCGATACGGCCTGAAAATCCAGACAATCCTTGGCATGCGCCAATTCCATAACTGACAACTTGTCAGTTA
The DNA here is from genome assembly GCA_018242145.1 of Pseudomonadota bacterium. Classification (GTDB taxonomy): domain Bacteria; phylum Pseudomonadota; class Alphaproteobacteria; order Micropepsales; family Micropepsaceae; genus Rhizomicrobium. The sequence continues at coordinate 20,364 of JAFECN010000347.1, read as the reverse complement.
AGCGGGAGTGTGCGACGATCCCGCAAAATCAGGGTGGATAAAGGTTATGGAACATTTCGACGTCGTGATCGTGGGCGCCGGACTTTCTGGCATTGGGGCGGCCTATCACCTGAAGACCGAGGCGCCGCAGAAGAACTACGTCATCCTCGAAGGCCGCGGCGCCATCGGCGGCACCTGGGATCTCTTCCGCTATCCGGGCATCCGCTCGGACAGCGACATGTTCACCCTCGGCTACAACTTCAAACCCTGGACCGAGGCGAAAGCCATCGCCGACGGCCCATCGATCCGCAAATATGTGCGCGAGACGGCGGCCGAGAACGGCATCGACAAGAACATCCGCTTCAACCACATGGTCAAGCGCGCCGCTTGGGACAGTGCGACCGCGCGCTGGACGGTGGAAGCCGAAACCGGCGGACAGACCGCGCGCTTCACCTGCAACTTCCTTTTCATGTGCAGCGGCTATTACGCCTATTCCGGCGGGCACGATCCGGAATTCGCCGGCCGCGAAAGCTTCAAGGGCCGCATCGTCCACCCGCAGAAATGGCCCGAGGATCTGGATTATGCGGGCAAGAAGGTCGTGGTGATCGGCAGCGGCGCCACCGCCGTCACCGTCGTGCCCGAAATGGCGAAGACCGCCGCGCATGTCACCATGCTGCAGCGCTCGCCGACCTACATGGTCTCGCGCCCCGCCGAAGACAAATCCGCGAACTGGCTGCGCGCGAAACTGCCGGCGATGCTGGCCTATCAGCTCATCCGCTGGCGCAACGTTCTGTTCGGCATGTATTTCTTCAACAAGTCGCGCAAGAGCCCGCAGCAGGTGAAGCAATACCTCATCAACATGCTCAAGCCCGAATTGCCGGAAGGGTATGACATCGGCACGCATTTCACGCCGAGCTACAATCCCTGGGATCAGCGCCTGTGCCTGGTGCCGGACAGCGATTTCTTCCAGGCGATCAAGAGCGGCAAGGCATCGGTCGCCACCGATCACATCGAAAGCTTCACGCCCACCGGCATCAAGCTCAAATCCGGCAAGGAACTGGATGCGGACATCGTCGTCACCGCCACGGGCCTCAAGCTCGAATTGCTCGGCGGCCTGCAGGTGACGGTGGACGGCCAGCCGCGCAATCTCTCCAAATCCATGAGCTACAAGGGCATGATGTACAGCGACGTGCCCAATCTGGCGTCCTGCTTCGGCTACACGAATGCGTCGTGGACGCTGAAATGCGATCTCACCTGCGAATATGTCACGCGGCTTCTGAACTACATGGACCGCAAGGGCACGCCCATCGCCACGCCCAAGAGCGATCCATCGGTGGAAGAAGCCCCGTGGCTGGATTTCTCCTCCGGCTATGTGCAGCGCGCGCTGGAGATCCTGCCCAAGCAGGGCACGAAGAAGCCGTGGAAGCTCTATCAGAACTACGCGCTGGATCTTGTCACGCTGCGCTTCGGCAAGGTGGACGACGGCACGCTGACATTCTCGAAACCCCACGCCGCAGCACCCGCCAACACCAACCAGTCGGCCATCGCGGCGGAGTAGATTTCCCGGAAAAGCGCCTGCCGCCCGAAGTTCAGGAGCGAGCTTTGCAGACTCTCGGACGAGGCAGCGGGATGCTGTCTCCTATGGTTGACAATCCCTCGCCTATTCCCTACAGTTTAGTATGTGATCGAAGTCCGCGAGACCGAGACGTTCTCCAAATGGCTTTCCGGGTTGCAGGATGCCCGGGCCAAGGCGGAGATCGCCCGACGGACGCGGCGCTTGGCTCTCGGCAATCCCGGCGACGTCAAGCCGGTCGGCGAGGGTGTTAGCGAGCTTCGCATCCACTACGGTCCCGGCTACCGGGTTTATTTCGTGCAGCGCGGGAGTGTGCTGATCGTGCTGCTTTGTGGCGGCGACAAGAGAAGCCAGGCCGCAGATATCGCTTCGGCCCTGAAGCTGGCGAAGGAAGTGTTGAGATGACTATCGAGACCCGGCCGTTCGATCCGGCGGCCTATTTGGACAACCCTGAAGCCATGCTTGCTTATCTCGATGGCGCTTTCGCGGACGGCGATGCCAGCGAGATTGCCGACGCGCTGGGCGTGGTCGCCCGGGCGCATGGCATGTCCCAGCTTGCGGAGGATAGCGGCCTCACCCGGCAGGCGCTCTACAAGGCGTTGAGCGGAGACGGAAACCCCGAATTCGCCACGGTGCTGAAGGTGGTTCGGGCGCTCGGTCTTCGTCTTCATCCCACGCCCATCGACTCTGCGGCGTGAGCGATCGGATCGTTCGCATCAGCGTATCATAGGCCGGCGACATCGTATCGTCGGCCAAATCCGCACAGTCCATCGCATCGTAGCGCAAGTCTGGTGGACGGAGAGCGATGAAACAGAGAACTACGTCCACGCTATAGCCCTCTAAAGTGAGGCAAGAGCAAATGGCTGACAGGGGATGGTTTGCGGACTGTCGGCCTTTTGGTCAGCTACACCGATATGCAATCATCGCTTTGTGGTCTGATTGGTGTCGGCAGCGAGTAGATCCGCGGTGGATACCGGATCATACGAAGTCGGCTATAGTGCTGGTATGGGACGCATTTCATCATCATTTGAGCAAGTCAGGCGCCGTATCATCCTGCTGCGAAACACGGTCAGCTTTCGCTACAAAAAGGTGCTTGGCCGCGCCTATGTTCGTCTGTCGATTTTGCCGGCGGAAATGTATCTGCGAAAAAATGGTCCGATAAAGGTTCTTATTGACAATTCGGCACTCGGGCACGGCATCACCCACGAGACGGCATGGATGAATACCGGAATGTCCTTGTGGGGCGGGCAGATTCCGGTAAACACAGGGTACTCAACACGAATTCCCGTCCATGCGCCGGATAGCTCGGATCGCATCTATCGTGAGGTGACATATCTCGTCGGCATTGCTGAGTTGGCCAAACGGGGTCACATAGAACTCGTCACATCGGCGGAGTTGCAGGCCGAAAACTGGAGGCAACCAATCGGTCGTTTCCGCGGATATGGCAGTCAGGACCTCAACGTGTTTGAGGGCATCCATATGCTCTCAGTCGACGGGCATCATTTTGATGCAGTTGACGCAAAGGCGGCCCAGCAAGCACGTCTCGAGAAATCCAAGGCCGAGCCTTTCGCAACTCTGGCCCGGCTGCTACCGAAGAAAAGCAACCTTGATGCGTGGCACATCCATACAGCGCACAAGCATAATCTGTATTGCTTTCTGGCCGTTGATTTTCCTCTGACGGAGAATTTCAGGCGTGCTTCGCAACGCAAAGAATTCCCACAGATCAACACCAAATTGATGCTGCCTTCCGAACTTGCAGCCGCTATTCATCTGCGCCCTATCGAAACCTTCGTCATAAGCTATCAGGACGCCAGTTGGTTTGTGCATCCCGAGCTAAGTTCGCCGAACAATAAGAGAACGCCACCGAGACAAGGCACCGTACACTTTAACCCATCGGAGCAACCAGAGATGCCCAGACCGGAGCCAGAGAATGCTAGCTCGCACATCAACATCCTGCCCGTTGTTGGAGAAATGATGGGGGCGAGCATTAACTACGGGCACGATGCGGTAGGCATCCAGTACAAGGATAGATCGGGTCAGTGGCATCAGTTGGACATGGCGTTGGGGGATGCGATGTATCTACTTTCAATACTGAAAGGGATGCAGCTGAATCTCGACATACCGTTTCCTGATGATCCACGCGACCCAAACGCCACTCCCATCCGCCCGAGTGAAGCAGGTAAAATGTCACCTCTGACTGTTCGGTCAGCAGGGAAGATTTGACGCCCTCAATCGGCACTCGTTGATCGGAGGGAATGTCTGCTTGTGTCACGAGCGTGATGACGTCCGATGTTCGGTTTGAAGGTCGGAAGCTACCGTTGCGGCCTTAAGATATATCGGGCTGTAGCGTATTATCGGCGGCTTACTATCTCACCCGATGGAATGCAGTGATCGGCGGCAATATCGCACTATAGAGGGCAATCGGCGGTGTTTGGCGGACAGGGAGGGATTCGAACCCTCGAACGGCTATTAACCGTTACACACTTTCCAGGCGTGCGCCTTCAACCACTCGGCCACCTGTCCGTTCGTGTGCGGGGAATATCGCCTTGCGCCGTTCGGGGCAAGCGTCAGGCCGGAACGGCGGCCCAAAAGAAAAGGGCGAGGCACAAACCCCGCCCGATCCTCGGAAATATCCGCGTCGCTCAGTCCGTTCCGGAACGGCCCAGGCCCAGATCGTGCTCGGCGGCGACGATGGAGATCGTGTATCCGGCCACCACGTCGAACAGCGTCATGCACAGCAGGAAGAAGAAGGGCGAGGTGGCGAACCCTTTGAGCGTGATGAACTCGATCAGCGCCACCACGAAGATCAGCATCGAAAGGCCGTGATTGATGATCTCCCGCGCGGTGGTGCGCGTCGCCTTGATCACTTCGATGAACAGAAGGATGAGCGAAATCAGGATGAGAATATCGCCGGCGCTGAGCTTCCACAGATCGCCGGAGAACATCCGGATGCCCACGGAATGATTGAGGCTCAGCATGTCCTGAATGTCGTGATGGCCGACGATGCCGCCACCCAGCGCGAACAGGTTGTAGATGACGAGCGGAATAAGAAGCAGCGGAAACAGGCGCAACATCGGTCGAACTCCCCCGGAGAACCCACAGTTAACGACCCTTGTATCATAATGGGGCAAAAAAGGGGCGCGCCCGCGTCGTCCGCGTGTCGGTATGGTAAATCCGCAAGGACACTGGAAAGGGCTAGATTTCCCGGGATTCCACCGGGCCCTTGAAGCGGTGCTGCAGCCAGCGCACGCCGAAGGTATCGAAAAAGCCCACGATCGCCCGGCTGATATTCTTGTATTTGGACCGCCCGTGCAGCCGCGCGCGGTGTTCGACCGGCACATATTCCACGGCATATCCCTCGCGCTGCATCAGCGCGATCAGGAAACGGTGCATGTTGTCGAAATAGGGCAGCGCCAGAAAGGCGTCGCGGCGAAACGCTTTCAGGCCGCAGCCGGAATCGGTCGCGCCGTCATGCAGCATCGCGTTGCGGAACCAGTTCGCGAAGCCGGAGGCATAGCGCTTGTTCGCGTCGTCCTTGCGGTGCTGGCGGATGCCCGCGACCATGCCCACCCGCGCGGCGGGCGGCGCGCTCTGCAAGGCATGCAGCAGCCGCGGAATGTCAGCCGGATCGTTCTGCCCGTCGCCGTCCAGTGTGGCGATGAATTCCCCGCGCGCGGCGCGAACGCCGGTGCGCACCGCGCGACTCTGGCCGATATTGCGCCCATGCGCGATGGCGCGCAGCGAGGGGATCTCGCCCTTAAGCGTCTTCAGCACTTCGGCGGTGTTATCCTGCGAGCCGTCATCGACGAAGATGATCTCGGCTTCGGTGCCGACGACGCGCAGAATCTCCAGCGCGAGCTGGGCGACGTTCTCGGCCTCGTCCTTGACTGGCACGACAACGGAAAGCGTGACCGTCATGACAAGGTTCCGTTCGATCCCGGGGTGCAATAGAGTGGTTTCAGCAGAAACCGCCCGCCGGTGAAACAGGCTGGGCGGAAACATGCGGACGGCGCTTTGGCCGCGGGCCTTATACAGGCTCGAAGGATGGAGAAACAGGCCTGTGCCAATGCGGCGCACCCCGATATCCGCATGCGCCACCGCCAGCGCCGTATTCCGAAGCTGAAAGCTGGCGATTATCCATGCGATTCGGCTCGGCAAGTGGAATGCCATCCGTTAACAATCCCCGTCCTTCGGCAGTTTCCCTTCAAGAGGCATTCCAGATGAATCAGGCGGTGGCGGAGAAAAGCTCGGGCGCGCCCGTCCCCGCGTTGCTGGCACGCTGGCCGGTGGCCACGCTGCTTCTGCTCTGCGTCCTCGCGTGGATTCCCGGCTTCTTCGCCTTGCCGCCGCTGGACCGCGACGAGAGCCGGTTCGCGCAAGCCTCCAAGCAGATGATCGAAACCGGCAATTATGTGGACATCCGCTACAGCGTCGGCCCCCGCTACAAGAAGCCGGTCGGCATCTATTGGCTGCAAGCCGCCTCCACGCTCGCCTTCAGCAAGCCGCCTTACAATCAGATCTGGACGTATCGCCTGCCGTCGCTGATCGGCGGGTTCATCGCCGTGCTGCTGGCCTATTGGTGCGCGCGCGCGCTCGCGCCGCCGGAGATCGCATTGATCGCCGCCGCGCTCATAGGATTCACCGTGGGGCTCACGGCGGAAACGCGCATCGCCAAAACCGATGCCGTTCTGCTCGGCACGGTATTGGGATCTCAGGCCCTGCTGCTGCGGGCCTATCTCGCGGCGCGGCTGAACAAAGCGCCGCCCAGTTTCTGGGTGGCCATGGGCGGATGGGCGGCGTTCGCCGCGGGCATTCTCATCAAAGGGCCCATCATCATCGCGGTTCTGGCGGTCACGGTGATCGCGATCTCGCTGTGGGATCGCGACTGGACATGGATCAAGTCCATCCATTGGGGATGGGGCCTGCTTCTCACGGCCGTCCTCGTGCTGCCCTGGGGGCTTGCCATCGCGTTCGCCACCCATGGCGAGTTTTATGAACAGGCGCTGGGGCACGACTTCGCCGCGAAGATCCTCGGCGGACAGGAAACCCATGGCGCGCCGCCGGGCTACTATCTGCTGCTGGCGAGCGTAACGCTGTGGCCCGCGACCTTGTTCGCGCTGCCGGGCGTGGGAAGCGGCATCGCCCTGCGCCGCGATCCGGCGATCCGCTACCTGCTCGCCTGGGCGGGCGCGGCGTGGCTGATGTTCGAGATCGTTCCGACCAAGCTGCCGCATTACATCTTGCCGGCCTATCCCGCTGTCGCGTTTTTGGGCGCTCTCTGGGCCACACGTCCGGCGAACCCGGAGGAGCCGCGCTGGGAAAAGGTGCTGCGCTATCTCGCCGGTCTGCAATTCGCGCTCGGCGTGGCGGCCTTCACCATTGCGCCCATTCTCCTGCCCAAATATTTCGGCGAAGGCATCGATCCCTGGCTGGTGCTGGGCGCATGCTTCGGCGGCGCGCTGGGCATTGCCGCCGTGATCCTTTTCGTGGGGCGGCGGACATGGCTTGCCTCCATCCTCGCGGTCGCCGCGGCGGTCACCTTCTATCCGTTGATCGGGCGGGGCGTGGCCGCCAAGGTGGATCAGATCTGGATGAGCCCCAAAGCCGCCGCGCTGGTCGCCAAATATGAGAAGCCGCACGATCCGCCGGTCGTGCTCGGCGGATATGTCGAGCCGAGCCTCGTCTTCCTGCTCGGCACCCAGACCCAGATCCAGAACGGTATCCGCGCCGCCGATATCGCCGCCCAGCAGGGCGGGCTTGCGCTGATCGAAGACCATGAGCAGCGCAAATTCCTGACCGAGCTTGCGCGGGTGCACGCCGAAGCCCGTCCGCTGGACGGCGTGTCCGGCTTCAACTATTCGCGCGGCCGGCGCGAGCACATCACCGTCTATCGGGTCACGCCCGCGCCCCGGATCATGGAGCCGCCCTCGGAATGAGCGCTGAAGACCGCCGCTATCTGAACATCGCCCTCATCGTCATCGCGATCGTCACGGCCGTCCGGGTGGCGGTGCTGATCCTGTCGCCGCTCGATCTTTATCCCGACGAGGCGCAATACTGGTGGTGGGCGCAGAACCCCGACTGGGGCTATTTCTCCAAGCCGCCGCTGATCGGCTGGATCATCTGGCTGACGACAGCTTTCTTCGGCGATGCCGAGTGGGCCATCCGCATCGGCTCGCCCTTGCTCCATGCCGTGACGACGCTGCTGGTGTTCGGCATCGCGCGGCGGGTGTTCGATGCCCGCATCGGCCTGTTCAGCGCACTGGCCTATCTCACCACGCCCGGCGTGTCCTATTCCTCCGGCCTGATCTCGACCGACGTGCCGCTGCTCCTGTGCTGGGCCGTGGCGCTCTATGCGTTCCTCCGCGCGATGGACGATCCGCGCTGGCGCTGGGCGGTTCTGGCCGGCATCGCCTTCGGCTTCGGCCTCGAAGCCAAATACGCGATGTTCTACCTCGTGCTCTGCGCGGGCATCGCTGCCATCCTGTCGAAGGACGCGCGGCGGGTGGTCCTGAGCGGGCGTGGCGCGGCCATCCTCGTCATCGGGCTGCTATTGCTGTTGCCCAATGTGCTGTGGAACGCGGCCCATCACTTCCCGACCGTGGCGCATACCGAACACAACGCCGACTGGAGCGCCGCGAAGTTCAAGCTGAGCGAGACGCTGGCCTTCATCGGCGGGCAGTTCGGTGTGTTTGGCCCGGTGCTGATGGTGGGCTTGCTGCTCGCCTTCTGGAAACTGGCGCGCGGCCCGCAGCGGCCCGCCAAAGACCTTGTATTGCTTGCCTTTTGCGCGCCGCCGCTGGTGCTCATCATCATCCAGTCCTTCATCGCCGAAGCCAATGCGAACTGGGCCGCCACCGCCTATGTGGCCGCGACGCCGCTGGCCGTGGCCGCTCTGATGCGCGTCTGGCACGCACGCCTTCTGTGGATATCCTTCGCGCTCGACGGGCTGGTGATGGTCGCGCTGTGGCTCATCCTCGTCTCGCCGCCCTTCGCCGACACCATCGGTGTCGGCAATGCGTTCAAGCGGATGGAAGGCTGACGCCAGCTTGGAACCGCCGTGGCCGAACGGGCCGATGGCGGCCATTACGCCATCATTTCCGCCGCCAACCGCAGCATCATGGCGGAACTGCTCTATTATGCGGCACCCCGCACCGCCTTCGTCCGCATGTGGGACAAGGACCTCCACGATGACGATCATTTCCAGATGACGCTGCGGCTCACCCCGCCGGCGCATCGGGTATTGATGGTCCTGTCGCCGCAGGAGGCGCCCTTCGTGCTCCAGAGTTTCGACTCGAACGCGCTGCTCGATACGGTGACGATCCCCATCGGCGGCCATCGCCTGCGCGTCACGCAGCTATACGATGCGCGCGACTATCGCGGTCCACAGCCTTTGCGTTGATGCGCGCGAGTCAGTCCTGAATCACTTTTCGGAAATGCCGAACGGGAATCGTCGCGCGCGATTCGCATGCGCGCGCAAAGCTTCGCGAATGATCGCGCGGGCGTTCGCCGTCTCGTCTTGCAACGCGCAACATGCGCCGAAGCTAGACGCGCGTGCCCCCGCGCATGGATCGCTCTTTTTACTTGAATAAACTTCCCGCCGCCGCCAGTTTTACTTGTCGGTTTTATTGGCGGAGCGGCGCGCGAATTCCAGTATTCGCGCGCCTACACTTGACAAGACGGTGAACGCTCTAAATATCGAGGTGTATTGCGCTTCACCGGTTGAGGTCGCTGGGACCTTCGAGGTGTTAGCAGGAGCATTCTGAGACCCACAATGAGTCTCCCGCTGTTGCGAGGGCACCATGCCAGGCCTTCGCCGCGAGCCGGCCAAGAGAAGCCAGCCGCCAGGACCATCCTCCAGGCACAGAATGCGAAGCAGTTGGAACGGATCGGCAAGGCCAAGTCCAAGCCGCGCCTTGCTTTTCCCGTGGGCGCGGAGACGCGCGCCTTCTATCGCCGCTTCTATCCCGGCACCACCGCCGCCGACTGGAACGACTGGCACTGGCAGTTCCGCTCCCGCATCCGCAGCGCCGCCGATCTGGAGCGCATCTTTGTCCTGTCGGAAGAGGAGCGCATCGCCGCCACCCGGCATACCGGCCCGCTGCCGGTGGGAATCACCCCGTATTACGCGAGTCTGATGGGCCGCGACGATCCCGACGAGCCGCTCCGCCGCACCCATGTCATCACCACCAAGGAAGACAATGTCCTTCCGGGCGAGTCCATCGACCCCCTGGCCGAGGATCACGACACCGCCGCGCCGGGCATCGTCCACCGCTACCCCGACCGCGTCCTCTTCCTGACCACGGGCACCTGCTCGACCTATTGCCGCTACTGCACCCGCGCCCGCGCCGTGGGCAATCCGGGCGGCGAGTACCAGTTCTCCCCCAAGCAATGGGAACAGGCGCTGGACTACCTCGAACAGCACACCGAAGTCCGTGACGTGCTGATGTCCGGCGGCGATCCGTTCTCCATCGCCGACGAGAAGCTGGACTACCTGCTCACCCGCCTGCGCAAGATCAAGCACATTGAGTTCCTGCGCTTCGGAACCAAGATCCCGATGGTGCTGCCCCAGCGCATCACCAAGGACTTCGTGAAGATGCTCAAGAAGCATCATCCCCTGTTCCTCAGCATTCACGTCACCCACCCGAACGAATTCACGCCGGAGACGACGGAGAGCCTTGCCCGCCTCGCCGATGCCGGCATCCCGCTCGGCTCGCAGACGGTGCTGATGAAGGGCATCAACGACGACATCGCGATCATGAAGCCCTTGATGCACGGCCTCCTGAAGCGCCGCGTGAAGCCCTATTACCTCTATCAACTGGACCCCGTGAAAGGCTCCGGCCACTTCCGCACCAATGTCGAGAAGGGGCTGGAGATCATCGAGGGCCTGCGCGGCTTCACCACCGGCTATGCCACGCCGATCTTCGCGGTGGATGCGCCGGGCGGCGGCGGCAAGATCCAGCTCGCGCCGGACTGCATCGTGGGCCGCGACGGCGACAATCTGCTGCTGCGCAATTTCGAGGGCGGCATCTATTCGTATCCCGATCCCGGCGGAACGCTGGGCGCCGGCAAAGCCAGGCCGAAACAGAAGCTGGCCGCCGAATGAACCGCATCGGCATCTGCTACGACCTGAAGTCCGACTATCTCGCGCAAGGCTATAGCGAGGAGGAGACGGCGGAGTTCGATGCCGAAGTCACCATCGACGCCATCTGCGATGCCCTGGCCTATCAGGGCTGGCAGCCGGTGAAGATCGGCGGCATCAAGCGGCTGGCGGCGGCGCTGGTCGCGGGCGAGCGCTGGGATGCGGTGTTCAATTTCTGCGAAGGCATGCACGGGCTGGCGCGCGAAGCGCAGGTGCCCACGCTGCTGGACGCCTATCAGATCCCTTATGTGTTTTCCGACGCGCTCACCATGGCGCTGACGCTCGACAAGGCGATGACCAAGCATGTCGTCCGCAGCCAGGGCGTGCCGACCGCGGATTTCGCGCTGATCGAAAAGGCGTCCGACATCGGGAAGATCGCTCTGCCGTTTCCGCTCTTTCTTAAGCCCGTCGCGGAAGGCTCCGGCAAAGGCGTGAACGCGAAGTCGAAAGTCACCGACCGGAAATCGCTCACCGCCACCGCGAAGGATCTGCTGCGCCGCTTCAACCAGCCGGTGCTGGTGGAGACGTTCCTGCCCGGCCGCGAATTCACCGTCGGCATCACCGGCACGGGCGAAGACGCCAAGGTGCTGGGCGTGACCGAGATCGTGCCGCTCGCCGGCTGGGTCGGCGATGGGTATGGCCTTGAGAACAAAAGCGAAGGCTGGGAATCGCGCGTCACCATCGAGCGCGCGACGCATCTGCCCGAAGCCAAGGCCGCCGCGCAGGTGGCGCTGGCCGCATGGCGCGCGCTGCGTTGCCGCGATGGTGGGCGCATCGACATCCGTTGCGATGCGAACGGCAAGCCGCACTTCATCGAAGTGAACCCGATCGCGGGCATGCGGCCCGATCATTCCGATCTGTGCCTGATCGCGAACTACGAAGGCGTGCCTTATGCACAGCTCATCAAACGAATCATGGATTCGTTTGTGAAACGCCATCCGACACTTGCGCCGAAGCGCCGAGTCGCGGCTTAATAAACCCATGCGAGTGTTAGTGCTGCATCTGGACGCCGATTCGATGGCGCCTCCGGAGATCGAAGATTCCATTCTCACCGCCAAGCAGATCGGTGAGACGCTGACGAAGCGGGGGCATCTGGTAAAGCTTGCGCCGTTCGAGCCGGACTATGCCAGGTTCGCCGAACGGGTCGCGAAGGCCGAACCCGATATCGTCTTCAACATGGTCGAGCATGCGCTCGGCCAGGATCAGCTTTCGGCTGTCGCGCCCGCTTATCTGGAGCAGATGGGCCTGCGCTACACCGGCGGCGGCCCTGCCGCCATCGTCGCCACCTGCGACAAGCCCTTCGCCAAGGAGATCATGCGTGCCGCGGGGCTTCCCACGCCGGATTGGGCGACCGGCCCGCATTGGAAGGGACTCAATCCCCGTCGCAAATACATCGTGAAATCCTCCACCGAGGACGCCTCGCTCGGCCTCGACGACGGCGCGGTGGTGATCGGCGCGGATGTGCCGATCCGCGCGCGCAAATGCGCGCAGGACTATGGCGGCCGCTGGTTCGCCGAAGCCTATGTGGACGGGCGCGAGTTCAACATCTCGATCATGGAAGACGACGGCAAGCTTCGCGTGCTGCCCATCGCCGAAATTGAATTCGTGGACTGGAAACCGAACAAGCCCCGCATCGTCGGCTATGCCTGCAAATGGGACGACGACAGCGAGGAAAGCAAAGGCTCGGTGCGCACCTTCGGCCTTGAGAAGGAAAACCCGGAGCTTGCGGCGGAGTTGATCCGGCTGACGCGGGAATCCTTCAAGCTGTTCGGCAATCGCGGCTTCGCGCGGGTGGACTTCCGCGTGGACCGCAAGGGCAATCCGCTGATCCTGGAGGTCAATCCCAATCCCTCGCTGGACTGGGACGCCGGCTTCGCCGCCGCCTGCGCCAAGGTTGGCTATGACTACGGCGATACCCTCGAAAAGATCATCGACGCAGCGCTGAAGTGATCCACCCACTTATCCCTCTCCCCCTCCGGGGGAGAGGGCAGGGTGAGGGGGCATGCAAAACGCCGCTCTCGCATTCATGGCAACAATGTCGATGCAATGTTTTCTTGAAGCACTGCGCTCCACGCCACCCCCTCACCCCAACCCTCTCCCCCGGAGGGTGAGAGGGAGGAAAGTTGCGGCATGATCGCACTCTCGCGCGAATACCCGTCCGTCTTCGGCCAGCCCGTCATCCATGCGGTCGATCCCGCCATCTTCGGCTATCGCTATTTCACCCATTGCATGGCGTGCGATTTCTGCGGCGACTCCTGCTGTTCGTACGGCGTGGACATCGACGTGGAGAATGTCGCGCGCATCGAAGCCCTGGGCGACGATTTCGAAGCGCATGTCGGCGTACCGCGCGCCCAATGGTTCACCAAACAACGCTGGACCGATCCGGAATTTCCTGGCGGCGCGCAGGCGCGCACGCGGGTGAAGGGCGGGGCTTGCGTGTTCCTCGACCGCAAGCAGCGCGGCTGCAAGATCCACAGCTACTGCATCGCCAACGGCATCGACTACCACCGGCTCAAGCCGCTGGTGAGCATTCTCTTCCCGCTGACTTTCGAAGGCGGCGTGCTGGTCGCATCCGGCGAGTTGGAAGACAGATCGCTCGTTTGCGCCGATCAGGGCCCCAACGTCTATGACGGCCTGCGCGGCGAACTCGCCTGGTATTTCGGCGAGGATTTCGTTGCGGAGGTTGATGCCATTCGCGTGAGCCACGCCGCCGGTCAGGCAAAAGCGTGAACGCGACAATCACCTCCCCCTTGTGGGAGGTCGATAAAATCTGGAGCGCAGCGAAAGATTTTTCGGGTGGGGGAGGGGGACCGCACCATTCGCCCCCCACCCGAAAAAGCTTCGCTTTTTCGACCTCCCCACAAGGAGGAGGTGATTTCTATTTGCTACAACCAGCCGCGCCGCTTGAACCAGAAATAGGGCACGATGCCCGATACGATCATCAGCAGGATCGACGCCCCATAGCCATAGAACCAGTCCAGCTCCGGCATGTATTTGAAGTTCATGCCGTAGATTGAGGCGATCAGCGTCGGCGGCAGGAACACCATCGCCGCCACCGACATGATCTTGATGATGTTGTTCTGCTCGTTGTTGATGAGGCCCAGCGTTCCATCCTGCAGGTAAGACAGTTTGCCCGCGATGAAGGACGAGTGATCCTGCAGCGACTGTACATCGCGCGTCAGGGTCTTGATATGCGCCTTCACCTCCTTGTTCGCCTTGCCTTCGACGGCCTGGGTGAGGAAGGTCAGCACGCGGCCGATGCTGAGCAGGCTTTCGCGCATCTTCGACGTGGCGCCGTGCTTCATGCCCAGCCGGCTCAGGACGCCCTGATAGTCCTTGGCGCCCTTCGGGCCTTTGACATCCGGGTTGAACACCTCGTGATTGATGGCTTCGACCTCGTTGCCGACGCGCTCCAGAATGTCCGCCATGCGATCGATGATGGTGTCGATCAGGCCGAGAAGGATGGTTTCGGCCTTGCCCGCGTAATGCGAGGTGCGCTCGCAGCGCGCCGCAAAGGTGCGGAAAGGCTGCGGGTCGATGTAGCGGATGGTCACCAGCGTATCGCGCGCCAGCACGAACGTCACCACATCCGCCTTCGGCGCGTCGGATTCCGAATTGGCAAGGATCAGCGCCGTCATGAAGACGCCGTCGTCTTCCTGATACAGGCGGCTGGAGATCTCGATCTCCTCCATGTCGGCGCGGGTGGGCAACTCCATGGCGAGGAACTTGTCCACCGCCCGGCGCTCGTCCAGCGTGGGATTGAAAAGGTCGATCCACTTCGAAGCGGACGGAATTTCGCCGTCCGCCGCGATCTCGCTGCTTTTCAGGCCGCCATTCTGCTGCTGATAGACCTTCAGCATGCGCAAGTCCGATGGGTTGGAGGGTTGGCTGGAGCCGGGCGCCCGGCGCGAACCTCTTCCGCCCTTGGGGCGGATTTTGCAAGACGAAACTGCAAACCCGCCCCGCTCTGGCGCACGGCGGCCGGTTGTGGCGAAGTGATCCCATGCTCCTTCCCGATTATGCCGATATCGAAGCCGCCGCCGAACGCATCGCGCCATGGGCGGTCGTCACGCCATTGCTCGAAAGCCCGGCCCTCAACGCCCGTATGGGCACGCGGGTTCTGCTGAAAGCCGAGCCGTTCCAGCGCACCGGCTCCTTCAAATTCCGCGGCGCCTGCAACCGCATCCGCTTGATCCCCGAGGCCGAGCGCAAGCGCGGCGTGATCGCGTTCTCCTCCGGCAATCACGCGCAGGGCGTGGCGGCGGCGGCGGCGCTGTTCGATCTTTCGGCCACCATCGTGATGCCGGCGGATGCGCCGCGCGCCAAGATCGAAGGCACCCGCGCCTATGGCGCGAAGATCGTGAATTACGACCGCAAGCGCGACGACCGCGAAGCCATCGCGCGCCGGATTCAGGAGGAGACGGGCGCCACGCTGATCAAGCCGTTCGACGATCCGTTCGTCGTCGCGGGGCAGGGCACAGCCGGCCGCGAAATGGCGGCACAGGCCAGAGCGATCGGCGTTCCGATCGACCGCGTCTTCGTTCCGGCCAGCGGCGGCGGCGTTGCATCGGGAATTGCCCTGGCCTTCGCCCATGACAGCCCGGCGACGAAAGTGATGTCGGTCGAGCCCGCCGGTTACGAGGGGATGGCGCTGTCGCTGGCCGCGGGAATGCGAAAAGCGGCGCCCGCGGACAAGCCGTCCATGGCGGATGCGCTTCAGGCCCCGATGCCGGGCGAGGTGCCCTTCGCAGTTGCGAAGCAGTACTTGGCAGGGGGCGTGGCGGTGTCGGATGAGGATCTGGCGCGGGCGGTCAGCTATGCCGTCCGTGTGCTGAAAATCGTTATCGAACCCAGTGGCGGCGCGGGTTTGGCGGCGCTGCTGTCATCCAACCATCATCATAAGGGAGAGGTCATCGGCATCGTGCTGTCCGGCGGCAATGCCGACCCGGAGGTCATCGCCGATTGCTGCGCCCGCGTCCCGCAACCCTGAGCACGGTTACCATATTCTCAGGGGCGCCTTCCCAACCTGTGTCATTTTGGATAGCATTTTAGAAAATAAATAGCTTTTCGGGTTGGTGTTGGGGGTTTCATGGGTGGGGCAAGCCGTGGCGTCTCGCGCCGCTATGCGCGCATTTTCGCAAGTCTTGCGGTGACGCTGGTTCTGGTCGGATGCGGAGGCCTGGGCCTTCTTCCCTACCAGTCCGATATCCAGAACACGAAGTTCCGCTCCTACAAACAAGTCTCGCTCGCTTACGATCACATCACCCCGGGCGTCACGCGCATCTCCGATCTCCACGATATCGGCTTCGACGCCACGACCACTCCGAATGTCGAGGTGCTGTCCTATCTCGGCATCATCGAGCGCTTCCTGCCGCGCGACTCCATCAAATATGACAGCCTCGATCCGGCGGTGCGAAGCTGCATCGACGCGCGCGATCATTGCACCGCGCTGGTGTTTCATCCCCAGCGCCTGCATCAGGAGCGCACCGGCAACTGGTTCCTCGACGTGCTGGGGTTCGAACGCACCACGGTGAATTACGGCTGGTCGGCCGAAGTCGTGCTTCTCATTCAGGACGGCCGCGTCGCCTACAAGGTGATGTCGGGCCGGCCGAATATCCAGGATTATCACGACAAGGTTTCGCCGTTGGGCCCGCTGCAGGATTTGGGCGGGATGGCGGTGCGCACCGCGTCCAGCGCAGCCAACCTCTGATCCTGGCGCGCCTCAAAATGAAAACGGCCCTCGCGAGAGGGCCGTTTTTGTTTGCGCGAAGAGGATATCAGCGCGGCGCCAGAACCATCATCATCTGGCGGCCTTCCATCTTGGGATACTGCTCCATCTTCGCGAAGGTCTCGGTGTCCTTCTGGATGCGGGTAAGCAGTTCCATGCCCAGATGCTGGTGCGCCATCTCGCGGCCGCGGAAGCGCAGGGTGACCTTCACCTTGTCGCCTTCGCCGAAGAAGCGCTGCATCGCCTTCATCTTCACGTCGTAATCGTGATCGTCGATGGTCGGGCGCATCTTGATCTCCTTGATCTCGATGACCTTCTGCTTCTTGCGGGCCTCGGCGGCCTTCTTCTGCTGTTCGTATTTGTATTTGCCGTAGTCCATCAGCTTGACCACGGGCGGTTTCGCCTCCGGCGAAACCTCGACAAGATCGTATCCGCGCTCTTCCGCGATGGCGCGGGCTTCGTCGATGCCGATCTCCCCGAATTTCTCGCCCTCGTCACCGATCAGAAGGATGGTGCGGGCATGAATGTCTTCGTTGACGCGGGGGCCGTCCTTGGGTGCGGACCGCTCCTGCTGTGCATTAAAACGTCTGGCGACTATGACTCTCTCCTGTTGTAAGCCCGCGCGCTGTCACGCTCCGCAAGGTCTCCACCGGGCCTCGCGAAACGTGTTTCGGTCATGGGCGCAGCGGGTTTGCCTTTCGTGATGGCGCGCCGGCATAGGTGTAACCCCAAGCTGGCGCTTGCCGTTCCGGCGGTTTTCCGCCGGAGTTGGTCTAGAGAATAGGTGGCGTGTCCCGTTTCGCAAGGGTTATTCGGCAACATCCTTGCGGGATTCCGCCTCATCTTGACGCGGGAAATGAGGGATTCCGGCGGTTGGCCAAAGAGATGCGCTCCACCACCCGCCGGCTTTCCGTCAGTGGCCCATGACCATCGCGGACCGTTGCGGATCGTAGTCCTTGAACGCGGCGACATTGACCGGTCCGGTTACGGACAGCACGCCCGAAAGCCCCCGCGCGACGCGGGAAAGGGCATGATCGACCAGCATGTAGTTTCCGGGAACCTCAAGCTTGATGTCGACAATGCCGGCGCCGCCCGGCGGGACCGTGATGGTCTGCACATTCGTCAGCGGCGCGCTGGTCACGGATGCCAGGCTGTAGGCACGGTCGAATACCTCGCCGATGACGTGGAATGACGAGGTCTTGTTGGGACCGGCATCGCCGAAGTAGATGCGGATGGTTTCGCCCACCTTCGCCCGCAATGGCTTGCGGTCTGAGAGCGCGCCGACCGCGCCGTTGAAGACATAGTATTCCGGCTGCTCGTTCATCAGCTTCTCATAGCTGTCGGCCAGCTCGCCCTGCGCGCCGAACGGTTTCTCGGTATAGATCTCTCCCTGCATCACATAGAATTCGTGATCGACCTTCGGCAGCCCGCCCACCGGCTCGACGAGGATCATTCCGTACATGCCGTTCGCGATGTGCTGCGCGGCCGGCATCACGGCGCAATGATAAACGAAGAGGCCCGGGTGTTCGGCCTTGAACTCGAATCCCCGCGTGGCGCCCGGTTCGGATTCCGTGGCTTTCGCGCCGCCGCCCGGTCCGGTCACGGCATGAAAGTCCACATTGTGCATCATCGCGCTGCTGGCGTCGTTCGTAAGATGCACCTGAACGATGTCGCCGACGCGCACACGAATGAACGGCCCGGGCACTTTTCCGTCAAAGGTCCAATATCGGAAGGTCGCGCCGTCCGCGAGTTTGCCGGTGACTTCTTCCGCGCGCAGATCGACCTTGACCCGCCGGGGCCCGCGGCTCTCGATTGGCGGCGGCAGGTCGCGGGGATCGCGTACGATATCCACAAATGTCCCAGCCTTGGGGATCGGCGTTGCTGTCATTCCGGGAAGCGGCGGCGCGGTATAATCCGCCGGAAGATCGTGCGTAACCGTCACGGATCGGGCGGTTCCGGGCGGCTGCGTGCTGGAGGGCGCGTTCGCCCACGCCACGAGCCCGATGGTGAGAAATCCGATCGCAATTGCGATCAACGGCCGGTCATTAGGGTCCTTGAACATGGCTAAGTCGCCTTCTCGCTTGTAAAAGGAGCATTCAAGACGCACCTTATTTAGGACGCCCGCCTTAAAGGTGCAAATGAAATACATCTTTTATCTTGCGATGGAACGCCGCAGCCGGAATCCGGAATGAAACTCACCAAATACACCGACTATGCGCTGCGCGTGCTGATATACTTGGCGCTCAGCAACGGCCGCCAATGCTCCATCGCGGAAATCGCGCAGAGCTACGGCGTTTCCGAGAACCATCTCATGAAGGTTGTGCAGCAACTCGCCCGCGAGGGCCTGGTTGACAGCACGCGGGGTCGTGGCGGCGGGCTGAGATTGCAGAAAAATGCGGAGGCCATTCGCATCGGCGCCGTTGTCCGCTTGACGGAGCCCGACATGGATCTGGCCGAGTGCGCCAGTTGCATTATCACCGGCCTTTGCGGTCTTACGCCCGTGTTCGGGCGCGCGACCCAGGCCTTCCTTCAGGTGCTGGACGAGGTGACGCTGGCAGACGTGATCCGGTCCGGCGACGGTTTGCGCGCCATGCTGCGTCTGGGTCTTGTGGTCAAGGACAACAGGACTCCCAAGCGCGTCACCGCGTCCAGCCGGCGCCCGGTCCGGGCGGCGCGCCGGGGTTGACCGGAACGGCCCGCTCTACCCGGACATTCGCGGCATCTTACGCCGCGATGTCTTTCCGTGTTTCCGCTTCCTGCTTGATGCGGGCGACAAAGGATTCCAGCGGCATGGCCCCCAGGTCTTTGCCCGAGCGCAGGCGCACCGCAACCTTGCCCTCCGCCGCCTCGCGCTCGCCGACGACCAGCATGTAGGGGATCTTCTGCAACTGGGCATCGCGGATCTTCTTCTGCATGCGCTCCGAAGATGTATCGATGTCTACGCGCAAGCCTGCGGTCCCGTTTACGACCGGCGTGGCGAAGAGTTGATCCATGACATTCTGGGCATAGTCGCTCACCTTGTCGGAGATCGGGATGACGCGCGCCTGGATTGGCGCAAGCCATGTCGGGAATGCGCCCGCATAATGCTCGATCAGGAATGCGGTAAAGCGCTCATGGCTGCCGAGCGGCGCACGGTGGATCACATAGACAGGATGCTCCGCGCCGTCTTCGCCGATGTATTTCAAACCGAACGTCTGTGTCGCCAGGAAGTCGAGCTGGTTGGTCGAGATGGCATATTCGGTGCCGATCACGCTCTTGACCATGAAGTCGACCTTCGGGCCGTAAAATGCGGCTTCGCCCTTGGCTTCGACGTAGCGATAGCCGGACTCGTCCATTGCCTGTTTGATGACCTTCATCGCATCGAGCCACTTTTCGGGCTCGTCGACGTATTTGTCGAGCTTGTCGAGGTCCGGCAGCGAGAACCGCATATAGTAGTCTTTGATATCGAAGAGGTCGTAGTAACGCGCGTGCAGATGCATCACGCGAATGAACTCTTCCTTCGCCTGATCGTAGCGGCAATAGATGTGGGCATCGTTCTGGCAGAAACCGCGCACGCGCATCAGGCCGGAAAGGCCTCCGGACGCCTCATAGCGATAGTCCTGCGCGTATTCCGCGATGCGGATCGGCAGTTCGCGGTATGAATGCCGCGTCGCCCCGTAGATCAGGTGATGGTGCGGGCAATTCATCGGGCGCAGGTAGTAGTTCTCGCCCTCGATATCGAGCGGCGAATACATGTCTTCCTTGTAGTAGGGCAGGTGGCGCGAACGGTAGTAAAGCGCTTCCTTGGTGATATGCGGTGTCGCCACGCGGCGATAGCCGTCCTTGCGTTCCTCCTGCAGCGCCAGGAATTCAAGTTCCTGGCGGATCACCATGCCGTTGGGCATCCAGAGCGGCAAACCGGCGCCGACATCTGGCGAGAAGGTGAAAAGTTCGAGCTCGCGTCCG
>JAFECN010000346.1 GCA_018242145.1 Pseudomonadota bacterium | reverse complement strand
CCCAGCCCCGTCCCACCACCTTGTCTGTCGTAACGATTGTCCACCTGGCTGAACGGCTTGAAGATCTTGTCCAGCTTGTCGCGCGGAATGCCGGGGCCGTTGTCTTCGACCATGAGTTGGAAATCGCCGCTACGCGAACGCGAGGCGACGACGCCGATGCGCCCGCCTTCGGGCGTGAACTTTACGGCGTTGGAGACCAGATTGATGAGTATCTGCTTCAGCGCGCGCTCGTCCGCGAACAGTTCCGGCGCATCCGGGCTCACCTCGATCACCAGTTCCTGGCGGCGTTCGCGCGCCTTCACGGCGATGATCTTGAGCGCGGCTTCCAGCGTCTTCTTCGCTTCCAGCGGGCACGGCTCGATTTCCATGCGGCCGGCTTCGATCTTGGCCACGTCCAGCAGATCGTTGATGAGGCTGAGCAGATGCGAACCCGAGGAATGGATGTCGCCCGCATATTCCTTGTAACGCGGCGAGCCCGCGGGGCCGAAGCATTCCTTCTCGATGATTTCCGAGAAGCCGAGAATGGCGTTGAGCGGCGTGCGCAGCTCGTGGCTCATATTGGCCAGGAACGCGGTCTTGGAAGCGTTGGCGGTTTCCGCCTCGAAGCGCTTGCGCAGGGCTTCGTCGCGCGCCTCTTCCAGTTCGCGCGCAAGGTCTTCCACCTCGAAGCGCAGGCGGGAGTCTTCGTCCAGACGGCGCGTGAGCTTGCGGCCGTCGAAGAAAAGCTGGCAGGCGAAAGCCGGCAGGATGGCAGCGGTGATCAGATCGATCCAGAAGCCGCCAAACGCGAAACGCAACGACGAAAGCACCACGATCGGCAGGATGGCGGCGAGGAACATGTCCATGTGGCTGGCGCAACGCACGACGAGCCAGGCCAACGCGCAGATCACCGCGCCGGCGAGAAAAACGTGATTGAGCGCATTGCCGCGCTCCCACATGAGCCATGGCATCAGGCCCCAGGCGGAACTGATCGCGACCTGAAAGCCGATGAAGCGCGTGAACCAGGGCTGAAGCCGCACCGAGTCCGTATGCGAGGACGTATCGCGGCGATAGACGGCGCTGAGATTGTGTCCGCCGAACGCAACGGCGCCGATCAGAAGCGGCAGCGTCGCGGCCATCCAGAACGAGTTGTGGCCGAAATATCCAACAGCGCTCGAAGTGACGAAGGCAACCCACAGCGCCCAGGCCGGCGACACCAGCCGCCCCGAACGCGCAACTTCGGCAATCAAATCCAGTTGCGATTTGAGAACGCGGACATCCGCCGTTCTCTGCACGCGCAAGCGCTGACCGTAACCCAAGGCAGTACCCTGTTTTGCTTCCCAACCCCCCGGAAGGAGCATGAGAAGTATCGCAAAGCCTTTCCTAAGATTTGCTTAGAAATGCGCGGAAACAATCACGCCGTGACGCGGCCGCGCGCGTGAATCCGGGGCGCATTTGCTACCGGGAAGTAAACATGGGCGCGCGTGCCCTGGCCCATGTCGCTTTCGATCCAGGCCTTGCCGCCGTGAAGCTCCGCAAGACCGCGCACCAGTGAAAGCCCAAGCCCCGTACCGCCTGCGCTGCGGTTGTAGCGATTGTCCACCTGATTGAACGGCGTGAACACTTTCTCAAGCAGCTCCGCCGCGATGCCGGGGCCGTTATCTTCCACGCAAAGCTCGAAACCGCCGTCGGCCTTGCGGCCGTGAATGTCGATCCGGCCGCCTTCCTGCGTGAACTTGATCGCGTTGCCCGCCAGATTGATGACGATCTGCTTGAGCGCGCGCTCATCCGCATACGGCATGGGCGCATCGGCGGCAACATGCACATTGAGCGTCTGCCGGCGCTCGCGCGCGCGGCCGGAAACGACCTTCACGGCATCCTCGATCGCATTGCGCGGATCGAGCACGACCGGGAACAACTCCATCTTGCCGGATTCGATCTTCGCGATATCGAGAATGTCGTTGATGATGCTGAGCAGATGGCTGCCCGATGCATTGATGTCGTGCGCGTAATCCTTGTAGCGCGGCGTGCCGACGCCCCCCAGCCGCTCATTGGCGATGATGTCGGAAAAGCCGAGAATGGCGTTCAGCGGCGTGCGCAGCTCGTGGCTCATGTTCGCCAGGAACGTGGTCTTGGATGCGTTGGCCGCTTCCGCCTCGAAGCGCTTGCGGATGGCTTCATCGTGCGCGCGGCGCAGATCGGTGGCCAGATCGTCATTGGCGAAGCGCGTGATGACGAGGTTCTCGAACTGGCGGATCGCCACGAAAGCCAGGAGCAGCGTGTAGGCAAAGATGATCGCCAGCACGAAGCCCAGCGCGTGCGCCGCCGCGCCGTCCGCCGTCAGCGCGCGTGCGCCTCCCAGGATCACGATCGGCAGGACGGCGGCCAGATAGACGCCGAAATGCATGGCGCGCGACAGGCAATAGGCCCACAACAGGCCCACGAACGGCATGATCACGAAGACATTGTTCGCGGCATCGCCATTGCGCCAGAACAGCCAGATCGTCGCCCCCCAGGTCAGGCCGATATAGAACTGGAAGGCCACGAGCATGTGTAGCCAGCGGCGCCCATCCGAAGAGTCGCGCCGGAACGCACGGTAAAGGAATCCGGCGATGACGGAATTTATCAGGTGCAATCCGACAACCAGGACAACGCGGGAAAGCGGCACTTCGCCAAAGGGATCGTTCGGGAAAAAGAATGGGGTGGCCGTCAGCAGAACCCATGTGGGATTGAGCCACATGGTCATCGGCAAGCTCTGCCCGATGACGTCGAGCTTCGCGCGCAGCAGGCGCGGCTCGTCGCCCTCGGCCATCTTGGCGGCGGATAGAATTTGCGCGGTCATTGCTGCGCGGCGTCCCAGCGGCGGAGATTTGCCGTCCTTTCGCGTCAAAGTCTAAGTAAGGGGCGTTAAAAAAAGATGCTCTTGCGCGGCGGCGCGCGGCACGGCATTCGTTCCGTTAAGCTGCGTTTACCGCGAATCGCGGGAGCAGCGTTCCATTTTGCGACAAGATGAGTATGGCCAAGTCACCCGACCTGTTTGAAAGCTCCGGTTCCTCTTCGTCCAAGGGGTACACGGCGAAAGACATCGAAGTCCTGGAGGGGCTGGAACCCGTCCGCCGCCGCCCCGGCATGTATATCGGCGGTACCGACGTCAACGCCATGCACCATCTGGTGGCCGAGATTTTCGACAACGCCATGGACGAGGCGGTCGCCGGTTTTGCCAACCGCATCGAGATCGAGCTTTCGGACGGCGACGTTATGACGATCCGCGACAACGGCCGCGGCATGCCGGTGGATGCGCATCCCAAGTTCAAGAGCAAGTCGGCGCTGGAAGTCATCATGACCACGCTGCACGCCGGCGGAAAATTCGGCGGCAAGGTCTATGACACTTCCGGCGGCCTGCACGGCGTGGGCGCGTCCGTCGTGAACGCGCTGTCGGACTGGCTGGAGGTGGATGTCGCGCGCGACAAGCAAAGCCACAAGATGCGCTTCGAGCGCGGCAAGCCCATCGGCAAGCTCAAGAACGGCGGCGCGGTGAACCGGCGCGGCACCATCGTGTCGTTCCATCCCGATCCGCAGATTTTCGGCAAGGACGCACATTTCGTGCCGTCGCGGCTCTACCGCATGGCGAAGTCCAAGGCCTATCTCTTCCGCGGCGTCGAAATCCGCTGGAAATGCGCGCCGTCGCTCATCCATGACGACACGCCCGCCGAAGACACGCTGCAATATCCCGGCGGCCTGCTCGATTTCCTGAAAGGCGAAATCGGCAAGAAGGACACGATCACGCCGCGCTATTTCTTTGGCCGGCTGGAGAACAAGGACGGCAAGGGCGCGGTGGAATGGGCCGTGACCTGGGCACCGGAGGTCGATCCGTTCCTCTCTTCCTATTGCAACACCATCCCCACGCCGATGGGCGGCACCCACGAACAGGGCCTGCGCAACGCGCTCATCCGGGGCCTGCGCGCGCATGGCGAGCGTGCCAACAACAAGAAGACATCTCTCATCACCACCGACGATGTGATGGCGACGGCGTGCGGCGTTCTCTCGGTCTTCATCCGCGAGCCGGAGTTCCAGGGCCAGACGAAAGACAAGCTCTCCACGCCCGATGCGCAGCGTCTGGTCGAGAATGTGGTGAAGGATCATTTCGATCACTGGCTGGCCGAAAGCCCGGCCGATGCGGACCGGCTGCTCGGCTTCGTGATCGAGGAAGCGGAGAACCGGCTTCGTCGCCGCCAAGAGAAGGAAGTCAGCCGCAAATCCGCGACGCGCAAGCTGCGCCTGCCCGGCAAGCTGGCGGACTGCACCAGCGACAGCCCGCAAGGCACCGAAATCTTCCTCGTCGAAGGCGACAGCGCCGGCGGCTCTGCGAAACAGGCGCGTGACCGCGCCACGCAGGCCATCCTGCCCCTGCGCGGCAAGATATTGAACGTGGCCAGCGCCGCGGCGGGCAAGCTGGCCGAGAACGCGGAGCTATCGAACCTCGTGCAGGCGCTGGGCTGCGGCACCGGCACCAAATATCGCGACGAGGACCTGCGCTACGAGCGCGTCATCATCATGACCGACGCGGACGTGGACGGTGCCCATATCGCTTCGCTGCTGCTGACCTATTTCTATCGCGAGATGCCGCGCCTGATCGAGAAGCGCCATCTCTATCTCGCCATGCCGCCGCTCTACCGCATCAGCCATGGTGCGAAGACGGAATATGCGCGCGACGAGGCCCATCGCGACGAATTGATCAGGACGGTGTTCAAGAACGCGAAGGTGGAAGTCTCGCGCTTCAAGGGTTTGGGCGAGATGCTACCCGCGCAGCTCAAGGAAACCACCATGCGCCCCGGCCACCGCTCGCTCATCCGCGTGGAGATCGCGGACGACGCGCGCAAGGACACAGAAAAGATGGTCGAGCGCCTGATGGGCAAGAAACCGGAACTGCGCTTCCAGTTCATCCAGGAAAACGCCCAGTTCGCCGCCGCGGATGTGGATGTTTGATTTTCCTCCCCCGTTTACGGGGGAGGAGGCGCGCAGCGCCGGAGGGGGCCTGCGTGGCGGACTTACCCCTTCCGCCTCACATCCCCCGGCTCAAGGCCGGGGTCGTTCGGCACCTCCCCCGCTTCGCGGGGGAGGAAAATCACGGCACCTTCACGTCATTCGCCAATATGATCCCGTCGCCGCTTTGCGAAGCAAATGCCGTGTCCGGGCGCGTCGCCTTCATCTTGTCCGCCCAGCCCGGCAGTCCATAACGCTGTTCCGCGAAGTCGAAGGTCAGCGGCGCGGTTGTGCCGAGCGTCAGGGTCAGATCCATGTCGCGGCAATCGGGGCTGGAGCATTCGACCATCGTGTCGCCGGACCAGCCCGCGGGCGGATCGTAGCTTTGCCCGCGCAGCGAGAAACGCTTCAGCATCGCATTCTTCGGAATGCGGAACAGCATGGCGCTCGTTTCCGGCGAACCATGCACCGCGATGCGCACGACGCGCGTTCCGCCCTTCTTGCTATCGCTCACCAGCGTGGCAGACGGCATCTGGAAACTCGGCGTGCCCTGTGCCGGAGCAACATACGCGCTGCCAAGGCCAACGCCGCCATAAGCATCCTCATCGAATTTGAAGCCGCCCTTCTGCGCCATCGAATCCGGGATCGGTTCGGTACCTTTGGCCTTCCAGGCCGATGCGGCGATCCAGTGCGGCGCATCCTGGCCCTTCTGGAAGTAGAGGATGTTCACGCGCTGCGGCGACTGCGCGCTGTAGGCGGGCCGGAAGCCCATGATCACCGCGCAGCCAAGCGAGATGACCACGAACACCGCCGTCATCACATCCCAGCTTCCGCGCGGCATCGGGCGGGCGGCGAGCAACGGCACCACCGTCATCAATCCGAACGCCGCCGGAACGGTGAATAGCGGATGCAGCGAAAGCCCCATCAGCGTTTCGCCGGAACAGACCAGCGCCGTCCACACGATCATCGCAGCCAGCGCGCTGAAAGCGACGGCTGTTTGCCCCACGGCGCCCTTCCACCCGCTGCGCGTACGCGCCGTCGCGAGCAACAGGATCGCCGCGATGAAGGACGGGAATGTGAAGTATGGCGAAATCCCCGGCAGCAAAGCGGCGGTCACCACCCCGAAGCCCGCCATCCATAGCCACGCCGAACTCACGGCGCCGCGCAAATTCGTCATGCGCGAGACCAGCAGCGTCATGCCGAACACACCGAATCCGAGCGCCAGCCGCATCGCGATGGGATAGGCATAGGTCGGATCGGGCTGGCCGGAGATCAGTTTGGCGATCTGCGCGGTGATGAAGCCCATCGCCACGCATCCCACGATCAGCGCCGGGGGCATGAGCGCCGCCCGCAACCTTGCGCTCCACGTCACCGTCTCGCGCGGGTTTCGCGACAGCCAGACGGCGATCGCGATGCCGAGGAATACCAGAAGGGCGAACGGCAGCGCCCAGCTCGCCGGAATGCGGGGCAGCATCATGCCAAGCACGGAGATGTAAACATCGTTGCCGCCCTTGAGCGACGCATAGTCCGTCCGCTCCAGCGCGCCGACCACGCCCAGCATGTTGTCGCCATGCATCTGCAACGTCGCGCGGCCGAGATTGGACCGCGTGTCCATCGGCGTGTGGTAGTAGCGAACATTGTCGGCGAAGGCGAAATTGAACGACGGGAAACCCTGCCGGATGAACAAGGTCAGGTCCGTATCGTTCGGCAGGAATTTGTAGATCTCGGCATAGAGCGAACTCGTCGCCATCACCGGAACGCTTTTCGCGTAGAGATCGATCAGCCTGCCGTCGCCGGGGCTGGTCTGGAACAGAAGGCTCTGCCCCCGCGTGCCGCGCGCTTCGACATTCACGACCACGCCGACGCGCGCTTTCAACGCCGGATTCTGCAGGAAGGAATTGGCGCCCAGCAGCCCCGCTTCCTCGCCATCGGTGATCACCGCGATCACCGGATGCTTGCTCGGCGCGTTCTGCGCTTTCAGCGCCCGCGCGGTTTCCAGAACCGTGACCACGCCGGACTTGTCGTCCGACGCGCCCGGACCGGCGGGAACGGAGTCGTAATGCGCCAGCATCACGATGGCCTTGCCCTCGCCCGGCACAACCTCGGCGATGATGTCCGTCACCGTCGCGCAGGCAATGAAGCTGAAGCCGCGCCAGGCATTGCAGGTGAAGGCTTTGTAGGTCGTCGTCTTCACGCCGATGGCGGCGAACTCTTTGATGATGTTCGCGCGCACCTCCGCGTTGTGCGCGCTGCCGACGGGATCGGGAATTTCCTTCGGGCCGAGAATTCGTCCCAGCGTCGCGAAAGCCCGCGTGGCGGAAAATTCCGTGGGGCCTTTCGCGGCATAGTTCTGCCAATGCGGCTGGCTCTCATAATTGGCGAGGAACCATAGCCCCAGCGCCGCCAGAGCCAACACCACCGCGCGCAAAACCGACATGACCGACCCCGCCCCATTCGCCGGGCGCAGCTTTGGCGGGGAACCGCCCCGTGTCCAGCCGAAAGCCGCGATTTCCGCCGGAAAATCCGCGGCATACCTGACCTTGACACTCAACAATTATTCCTTATGTTGCAGTGCATTAGAGAGTCGCGGGCCATTCGGGCGCCACGACTTCCGCGGGCGCCAAACCGTGCGCCCCTCACCAGGAGCGTACGATTACAAGTGTCACGACCGCCGGCGCGGAAGCCGGCTTTGAAGAAGCCACAAGCGCAACTTCTGTTTCTGAGCCTGAAACCAGTGCTCAACCCAGCTTCAACGATCTCGGCCTCTCGCCGGAGATTTTGAAAGCCGTCGCCGAAAGCGGCTACACCACGCCCACCCCCATTCAGGCGCAGGGCATCCCACATGTCCTTCAGCGCCGCGACGTGATCGGCATTGCGCAGACCGGAACGGGCAAGACCGCGTCCTTCACCCTGCCGATGATCGAGCTGCTCGCGCGCGGCCGCGCCAAGGCGCGCATGCCGCGCTCGCTCATCCTTGAACCGACGCGCGAACTCGCCGCGCAGGTTGCCGAGAGCTTCGAGAAATACGGCAAATACAACAAGCTCTCGATGGCGCTCTTGATCGGCGGCACCTCGTTCGACGAGCAGGACCGCAAGCTGGATCGCGGCGTCGATGTTCTCATCGCCACGCCGGGCCGCCTGATGGATCATTTCGGCCGCGGCAAGCTGATGCTGAGCCAGGTCAACATCCTCGTCATCGACGAAGCCGACCGCATGCTCGACATGGGCTTCATCCCGGACGTGGAGGAGATCTGCAAGAAGCTCCCCTTCACACGCCAGACCCTGTTCTACTCCGCGACGATGCCGCCGGAAATTCAGAAGCTGGCGGACAAGTTCCTGCACAATCCGGCGCGCGTGGAGGTTTCCCGACCCGCGACGACCGCGACGAATATCAAGCAGGAAATCATCGACGTTCCCGCGAACGATTGGGCCAAGCGCGAAGCCTTGCGCCGCCTCATCAAAGAAGCGGGCGATATCACCAACGCCATCGTCTTCTGCAATCGCAAGCGCGACGTGGACATCGTGGCGAAGTCTCTGACCAAGCACGGCTTCAACGCCGCCCCGCTGCACGGCGATCTCGACCAGTCGCTCCGCACCCGGACACTGGACGGCTTCCGCGCCGGCACGGTGCAAATTCTGGTGGCCAGCGACGTGGCCGCCCGCGGCCTCGACATTCCGGCCGTGAGCCACGTCTTCAACTACGACGTGCCGTTCCACGCCGACGATTACGTTCACCGCATCGGCCGCACCGGCCGCGCGGGCCGCAGCGGCGAAGCCTACATGCTCGCCACCTCGCGCGATTTTAAACAGGTTGCCGATATCGAAAAGCTGATCGGCACCAAGCTGGAGCGCCGCACGCTGGAAGGCCTGGCGGAAGCCGTTCAGGCGCGTCCCGCCGGCAGCGACCGGCCGCGCCATGGCCGCGACCGTGGCGGACGCGGCGGGCGCAACGATCGCGACCGCAAGCAGCACAATCGTCCCGTTGCCGATCACGGCCATCGCGCCAGCATGGAGCCGACGCAGGTCGTCGCCGCGCCGATTGCCGAAGCGCCGAAGCATGTCGAGCAGCAGCCGGTTCAGCACGCGGCGCAGCAGCATCGCGCTCCCAAGCAGGACCGCGCTCCGCAACCGCACAAGCAGAAGCACGCGCAAAAACAGCAGCCGAAGCCGCAGCACAACCAGCCGAAGAAGCCGGACGCCCATCAGCTTCCTGCCTTCCTGTTGCGCCCGATCAAGCTGCCGGCCGCAAAGCCGAAGGCCGCCAAGAAGGCCGAAGCCACGGAAGGCTAGTGGCGGCGGCCGCGTCAGAAGCGGCAATCGCCGCGCGCTGGCGGTTTGTCCCCGAAGGCGCTCCGTTCGAGACGCATTCTTCGTGGCTGCGCTATGGCGCACGCGACGGTGTGCCCGCACTCCTCAAGATTTATAAACCCGGCAGCGACGAAGCCGTCGGCGCGCGCTTCCTGCGCCTGCATGAAGGCTGCGGTGTCGCGCGCGTTCTTGAATCCGCCGACGATGCCGCGCTGCTGGAGCGCGCCCTGCCCGGCACCGCACTCGACACGCTCTGCGCGCAAGGCCGCGACGACGAAGCCACGCATATCCTCTGCGACATCGTCGAACGCCTGCAATCGGCGCGCGTGAGCACGGAAGGCTGGCCCGCCGTCGCCGCCAAAACCGCCGGGTTCGCGCGCTACCAACCGACGGGCGGCTCTTTCCGCGCTGGCGCTTCTGGACGATTGAAGCACCACACATCCCCTCCCCCTTGTGGGGAGGGGATTAAGAAGGAACTTCGCATCGCGCGGCGGGTTTTCTCTCTGACATCCCGATGGAGCAACCGATGGCTTCCAGACAAAAGCGCGACAAGGACGGCCTGACTCACAGCAAGCCGGGTTCCGTCGATCAGCAGATGGAAGATACCTTTCCCGCCAGCGATGCGCCGTCGTTTTCGCCCGGCGCCGTGGGCGCGCCGGAGGACCGGAAAACCCAGCCCAAGACCGGCAGCAGCGGCGCGGTCAAGGACGCGGAGAAACAGGCCAAAACCGGGCACAACAAGCCGGCGGCAAGACAGTAAGACACGGCGGTTCTGGCCGAGCCCGAAGCCATCTAGAATGCCGTCATGGCCACGGCTCATCTGTTGTTCGGCTCTCCCGGCGTCGGCAAAACGACTTTTGCGAAACAGCTCGAAGCGCGCGGGGCTGTCCGGTTCACGCCGGATGAATGGATGTGCGGATTGTTCGGTGAGGACCCGCCCGCGGCCATCTTTCCGGAAAAGGCGTCGGCTCTTCTATCCCTGATACAACCCATCTGGACCCGCTGCCTCGCCTGCGGCGCCGATGTTGTTTTGGACTACGGCTTCTGGAAACGATCCGAACGGGACGAGGCGCGCAAGATCGTTCGTGGCGTCGGCGCGTCTTCCATCCTGTACGCGGTCACTTGCAGCGAAACGGAAGCGCGCGACCGCATCGCACGGCGAAACAACGCGCCAGATCGAAGCCTCTACATCGCGCCGGCGACATTCGAAATACTAAAAGCCCGCCTGGAGCCTCTCGGCAGCGACGAAGACCATGTCGTGATTTCGACCGCCGCCGCATAGCCCTCGGATCACCGCTTGATCGCGCCCGCGAGCATCTTCTGGATCTTCTCGCCGTAAGGCGGGCGCACCATCGCGGTCAGGTCCTTGTTCACCTGCTTGAACACGGCCTTGGCGTGGCTGAAGGTCTTGAAGCCGTCATGGCCGTGATAGGCGCCCATGCCCGAAGGCCCCACGCCGCCGAACGGCAGGTCTTCCATCGAGACATGCATGATCGTGTCGTTCACCGACACGCCGCCGGAGGTGGTGCGCGTCAGCACCCTGTCCTGCTCCGCCGCGTCGCCGCCGAAGTAATAGAGGCCCAGCGGCCGCGCATGCGCGTTCACATAGCCGATGGCGTCTTCCACCGTGTCGTAGGTCTTCACCGGCAGAAGCGGCCCGAAGATCTCGTCCTTCATGATCTTCATGTCGTCGGTCGGATTGAGAACGATCGTCGGCGGGATTTTGTGGAAGGGCTGCTGCGAGAAATTCTCCTTCGCCGGATTCAACTCCACAATCTCCGCGCCCTTCGCCCGCGCGTCGTCGAGATAACCCATCAGCCGGTCGTAATGCCGCTGGTTGATGACGGAGGTGTAGTCCGGATTGTCCTTCAGCGTGGGGAACATCGCGGAGACGGCCGTGTTCGCTTCGGCGACGAAATCCTTCGCCTTGTCTTTCGGCACCATCACATAATCCGGCGCCAGGCAGATTTGCCCCGCGTTCAGCGTCTTGCCCATCATCACGCGCTTGGCGGTGAGCGCCATGTCCGCGCTCTCGCCCACGATGACCGGCGACTTGCCGCCCAATTCCAGCGTCAGCGGCACCAGGTTCTCCGCCGCCGCCTTCATCACATGATAGGCGATGGACGTCGCGCCCGTGAACAGCAGATGATCGAAGGGCAGTTTCGAGAACGCCGCGCCCACCTCCGGCCCGCCGGTGAACACCGCCACTTCGGTTTCGTCGTAAGCCGATTTGAACATCCGCTCCATCAGTTCGGAGCAACGCGGCGTGAATTCGCTCGGCTTGATCATCGCGCGATTGCCCGCGGCGAACACGCCCGCCAGCGGCGTGAAGGTCAGGTTGAACGGAAAGTTCCACGGACTGATGATGCCGATGGTGCCCTTGGGCTGATAATCGATCCACGCGCGCGCGCCGAACAGGCCCAGCAGC
This sequence comes from Pseudomonadota bacterium, assembly GCA_018242145.1. Taxonomy (GTDB): domain Bacteria; phylum Pseudomonadota; class Alphaproteobacteria; order Micropepsales; family Micropepsaceae; genus Rhizomicrobium. Next base: position 1,671 of record JAFECN010000346.1, on the reverse strand, counting down.
GCCGGTTCCACCTTGCGCTTCTCGCGCTTCATCCATGTCCTGAGATTGGCCTTGGCGTGTTTCAGCGGCCCGATGGAACCGGACACATCGGTGAACAGAGAGGCATCCACCGAGCGGTGCCCGAAATCCTGCCGCAGCGCCTCGGCGATCTCGTCCTTGTGCGAAACCAGAAGATTGATCGCGCGGTCCAGCCATTCGATGCGCTTCTCCGCGCTCGGCGCGCCGTCCTTGATATGCGCCTGTTTCTGGCGCTCCAGAACCTGGCGCATGCGGCTTTCGGCGTCGGACATCGTCGGGCGGGCTTCGGCGGCGCTCATGGCAAACCTCGTTGCAAGAATTCACGAAAATCGAATGACAATTAATCAAGTAAAGCAGCCCGTTAACCCGCCTTCAATCCCGCACTTAACGGTTTCTTACGAAGCCATAGGCACACTGCCCCAGCGGAAATGCGAACCGGCAGCCGTACGGGGACGGACGTTTTGAGCGACAAGGATCACGCCCAGCAATGCGCCAAGGCGGCGCTGGACATCATGGCCGAACGTGGGGTCGCGCCCACGCCGGGCAACTACGAGATCTTTTTCGCCTATGCCTCCGGCGAGAACGCCGCCGTCAAGCGCATCATCAACGACCGCATCCAGGCGAAGATGCCGTTCACGCAAGCCATGCTGGACGATCTGCGCGAACGCTTCTTCTCGGCGGCGCGCATGGAAAAGGCGGTGGAGAAGACAAGCTCCGAACTGACCGGCGCGGTGAACGCGGTGTTCGAGCGGTTGGAAACCCACGGCCGCGACACCGAAGCCTATAGCCGCACGCTGTCGGCCGCGAGCGGCGAACTGGACCTCCAGAAATCGCCCGAAGCCATGCGCACGCTGGTGGACAATCTCGTCGCCGCCACGCATGCGATGGAGACGCGCACCAAGGATCTCGAAGCCGATCTGCAGCGCTCCTCGCAGAACGTCAGCGAGCTGAAAGCCAAGCTCGACGACGTGCGCAAGGAAACGCTGACCGACGTGCTCACCGGCATTCCCAACCGCAAGGCCTTCGATCTGGAACTGGACCGCGCCATCGAGATGGCGCGCGCCGAGCGGACGCCGCTCTGCCTCTTCATGTGCGACATCGATCATTTCAAGCGCTTCAACGACACCTTCGGCCATCAGACGGGCGATCAGGTTCTGCGCCTCGTGGGCGGATGTCTCGCGGAGAACGTGAAGGGCCGCGACACCGCCGCGCGCTATGGCGGCGAAGAGTTCGCCGTCATCCTTCCGCATACGGCGCTGGCCGATGCCGTGTTCGTGGCCGATCAGATTCGCCGCGCGGTGGAATCCAAGAAGCTGGTGAAGAAGACGACCGGCGACATTCTGGGCTCCATTTCCATTTCGCTCGGCGTCGCCCAGCTTGGGCCGGACGACGACAAGGCAAGCCTGATCGCGCGCGCCGACACCTGCCTCTACGGCGCCAAGCATGCGGGCCGCAATCGCGTCGTCAGCGAAGTGGACGCGGAAGCCGCGCACGTTGACGCGGCGTAATTGAACGCCCGCTTTTATCCGCCACCACACACGCTTATGCTCGTCCCCGGACAGAACGAGGAACGCTTATGCGCAAGGATTTCGACCGCTGCCATGTGACGGCGCGCGGCAACGTCGCCGTTCTCACGATGAATCATCCAGAAGT
>JAFECN010000345.1 GCA_018242145.1 Pseudomonadota bacterium | reverse complement strand
TATGCGTTCGGGGCTCATAGCAAGACGCTGACGATGGCGCTGGTCTTCGTCTTCGGTTTTCTGGCGCTGCCGCTTTACGGGTTGTCCGTCGCGCACACCAACGACCGGCTTCCGCGCGAGATGTTCGTGGAAGCCTCCGCCACGCTGCTGCTGATCAATGCCGTGGCCTCGGCATTCGGCCCGGTGCTGGGAGCCCTGGTCACGCAGCGCTTCGGTACGGCATCGCTATTTCTCTATACCGCCGCATTTCACCTTGCGATGCTGGTTTTCACCTTGGTGCGGCTCGCCGAGACGTCGGCGCCGCCGGAATCGCTGCGCGAACCCTTCGAGCCGATGCCGCTGCAGGCTGCGACGCCGGGCGTGGTCGAACTCGATCCACGAAGTCCCGCGGCCTGAACAGCAGTCAAGTGGGCATGATGCAGGGAATCATCTGCCGGCCGTGCCTGCGGTAGATGCGGAAGTCGCTATCAGCCGTCAGCAGAACCGGATCGGGCAGGATCTCGGTCAGCCTTACCAGGCACCCGTCCGCGATACTCATCGGCACTTTGCGATACTTGTTCATAAGCGCCATAACCGCGCCTTGATGCTGAGAGAGATCAAGGGAGATTTTCAGCACGTTGCGCTCAAACAATTGAGCAAGAACGTCTGTGCCGGCGGTGCCGACGAGATAGAAGGTCTCCGAAAGCACCGACTCGCAAGTATGCCACGGTGGGTCGAAACGTGCGGCTTGTTGAACAGCCCAGCGATGATGGCGGTCGCGTTGCTTGAAAAGCGCCACCAAAAAGCTTGTATCAACGATGGGATTTGCGGCCATACCCTTTGCGCAGATAGCGCTTCTTGTTGGCGCTGAGGTCGGACGGCCCGCCTTTGATCGATCCGACAAGATCGGAAATCAGATCGAGCGCGCCGCGGCGCTTCGTTCGTTCGGTACTTTCAATGCGCTCGCGCACGATATCGGACTTCGAGAGCTTTCGCTCGCGCGATTCCGCCTCGATCTCAGCCGCAATCGGTTCCGGCAATCGGATCGTTATCGTCTTCATGGGAGCATCGTATTACGCATCTGCCAGACACGCAATACACGCGCCGCTGGCTCTAATCCTGCTCAAGCTCGCTGGAGACGGCGTAGTCGTCGGGCGCAGGCGCGCCTTCGTCCGGGTTCACATGGCCTTCCGCCGACAGGGGCGCGTCTTCATCGAGGCCCGATGTGGTCTCGGAGATCGGCTTCAAGGTCGCGCCCTTCCTCGCGGCGCGTTTGGCGGCGCGTTCGCGCTTGGCGTTGACGCGCGTCACGGCGAGATCGAGTTCGAGCTGCGAGCACAGGCCCAGCGTCACCGGATCGACCGCCTTGATGTTGGTCGCGTTCCAGTGCGAGCGCTCGCGGATCTTCTGGATGGTCGCCTTGGTGGTGCCGATCAGCTTGACGATGTCGGCGTCGGCGAATTCGGGATGGTTGCGGATGATCCAGTAAACGGCATCCGGCTTGTCCTGGCGCTTGGAGACCGGCGTGTAGCGCGGAACCTTCTTCACCTTCACCGGCAGGATGTTGTGCTTGGGCGGCGCCATCTTCAGCCGCGCCTTGGGATTCTTCTCGGCATCCTCGATCTGCTCGCGGGTGAGCTGGCCGGATGCGACCGGGTCCTGACCCTTGATGCCCTTGGCCACTTCCTCGTCCGCAATGCCCTTCACCTCCAGCGGATGCAGGCCGCAGAAATCGGCGATCTGCTCGAAGGTGAGCGCGGTGTTGTCCACCAGCCAGACGGCGGTGGCCTTGGGCATGAGCGGGCGTTGCGGTTCGGCCATGACAAAATCCTTTCGGTCCCGGGCGGGCCCGTCGGGGCTCCGTCCCTTCGCTCGATGGTTCGATTTTTCGAGGAAGGCCGGTGTTTTAGCGGGGATGCCCCGCTTTTGGAAGAAAAATCTGGAGAACGCCGAAAAGGCCTATTTCCAGGCTATTTCTTCGCCCGCGCGATCCCATCCATGATGAGTTTCCTCGCCGCATCGGCATCGACCCAGTGGCCGATGCGCGTCCATTTCGACGGTTCCAGATCCTTGTAGTGCTGAAAGAAGTGCTCGATCTGCTGGCGCAGGATTTCCGGCAGATCGCGATAGGAGCGCACGCCGGTGTGATAGGGATGCAGATCGTCCACCGGCACCGCGACGAGCTTCTCGTCCGGCCCCGCCTGGTCTTCCATCACGAGCGCGCCGACCGGGCGGCACCGCACCACCGCGCCGGGGATCACCGGCACGGCGGAAATCACCAGCACGTCCACCGGATCGCCGTCTTCCGACAGCGTGTGCGGCACGAACCCGTAATTGCCCGGATAGAACATCGCGGTGTGCAGGAAGCGGTCCACGAACAGCGCGCCGGATGCCTTGTCCATCTCATATTTCACCGGCAGGCCGCCCGCCGGAATTTCGATGACAGCGTTGATGTCGTTGGGCGGGTTCTTTCCGGCGGGGATTTGGGAGAGGTCCATGGCAATCTCCTTCAGTCGGGAAAGGTGAATTCGGCGATCAAGGGGCCGCGATTGTAGTCGCTGAACCGCGCCCATCGCGGCGCGATGCGCCAATAGGCGATGCTGGGCCATTTCGCACGATCGCGCCCATCCGGCCATGCGGCGTAATAGGCATCCAGATACGGGGCGTCTTCCGTTTGGGTCATGCTGATCGAAACGGCGGCGCCTTCGAATTGCAAAGTCTGCTCATCCGGGCCGCAGAACGTCACCGACGCGCGCGCATCGCGCAGAAAGTTCGCATGCTTGCGGGACGTTGAAGCGGTGTCGAAGACGACCTGGAAGTCATCCGTTGTCGCGATTCCGACCAGAGCGCCTTGCGGCGCGCCGTTTTCCGTCCGCGATCCTACCACCGCGAGCTTATGACTGCGCATATAGGCAAGCAGTTCGGGCTTTTTCACGGCGCTTTTCTCACATCGTCAGAAGCAACTTTCCGATATGGCCGCTGGAGCGCATCCGCGCATGCGCCTTTTGCGCATCGGCGAGCGGAAACGTCGAATCCACGATCGGCTTGATCTTGCCGGCGTCGATCAGCGGCCAGACCTCTTTCAGCAGCGCATCGCGGATCGCGCCTTTCTCGTCGTTGGAGCGCGCGCGCAAGGTGGTTGCCAGCAGCGACAATCGCTTCATCAGCATGGGCGCGAAATTCACGGTCGCCTGCATCCCGCCGATATAGGCGATATTCACGATGCGTCCCCAGATCGCCGCCGCGCTCATGTTGCGCTGGATGTAATCGCCGCCGACCATGTCGAGGATCACGTTCACGCCCTTGTCGCCGGTGGCCTTCCTCACCGCCTCCACGAAATCCTGTTCCTTGTAATTGATGGCATGGCCGCCAAGATTTTCGATGGCGGCGCATTTGTCTTTCGTGGCGGCGGTGGAGAACACGGTGTGTCCGCGCGCCGTGCAAAGCTGGATCGCCGCGGTCCCGATACCGCTGGTGCCGCCGTGAATAAGGACCGTCTCGCCCGGCTTCAGTCGCGCGCTGTCCATCAGATTGGTCCAGACGGTGAAATGCACCTCCGGCAGTGCCGCCGCATCCACGAGGCTCACGCCTTTGGGAACGGGCAACACGCATTTCTCCGAAGCGGCGGCGTATTCGGCGTAACCGCCGCCGCCCAGCAACGCGCACACCTTATCGCCGGGCGTATATTGCGTGACGCCCACGCCAACTTCCGCGATCTCACCGGATACTTCCATGCCGAGCGTATCGGGTGCGCCGGGCGGCGGCGGGTAGCGGCCTTCGGCTTGTGTCATGTCGGCATGATTAAGACCGGCCGCGCTAACCTTTATGAGAACTTCACCCGCCTTCGGCTTCGGCGCGGGAATGTCTGCCACAACAAGGCGATAATCTTTCCCAGGGTTTTCGACAACGATGGCTTTCATCGGGTTTTGCGGGCCTTGCATGGATGTTTTCGGGGCGTGACACTAGCAAGATTGAATGCAGGTGCGAAACATGGCCATCGATCCCGAGGACCTTCTGCCGCGCAAGAAGATGCCGGAAATCGTTCTGGGACAGGATCTTTCGACGATGTCCGAACATGAACTGATCGCCCGCATTGCCGCGCTGGAAGAGGAAATCACCCGCGCGCGCGACGCCATCAAGGCCCGGCAGGCAACGAAGAGCGCCGCCGATACGTTCTTTCGCAAAAATTAGCTTTACCGGATTGCGCAGCGGTATTCACCACTTGCGCGCGTAACGCATTCGGTAACCCTTAATCCGCAAAGCTGTGCCAATGCCCATCGCGATCGCACATAAGCGTTGCGCGAATGTCACCGCGCATCGGTTACGGACCTGCGGACCGGCAGGTTGCTTGCGTTGCGCGGCGGGCTTGATACCTTTTTTGCACACGGACCGGGATGGGTGCATGACGCCGAACGATCACGACGATGAAGGCCTGACGTATATGACCCGTCAAAGCTTCACGGGTTCCGCGCTTTTCGAAAAGACCTTCGATGAAGGCATGTCGCTCGTCGAAGAAACCGCGCGCTATCTCGACGGACGCGGGCGCGAAGAATCCAAGGATTTGCCGCGCAAGGCCGCGCTTCTCTATGCGGGCGAAAGCATGCGCGTGACCACGCGGCTGATGCAGGCCGCGAGCTGGCTTCTGGTGCAGCGCGCCGTGCATGAAGGCGAGATGGAAGCGGAGCAGGCGGCGAGCGATCGCTATCGCCTGGGCTCCAAGGAAATCTGTCTGGGCGGCCGCGAAGACGGCACCGATCTTCTGCCCAACACGCTGCAGGACCTGCTCAAGCGCAGCGACAATCTTTATCGCCGCATCGAGCGGCTGGACGATATTCTGTTCCGGGGCGGCATTCCGGCGTCTGGCGCGAAGGCGCAGATCGGGCTTCTCGAAGAAGCCTTCGGCAAAGCCGGCTGACCGCGCCCCTCAAGGGGAGCGTGGAATGCTTGCGGGTGATCGCCGGAGCGAATTCTACTTCTTGACGTAATCGCCAAAGCGCTTGTTGAAGCGCGTCAGGCGGCCGCCGCGGTCGAGCAATTGCTGCTGGCCGCCGGTCCAGGCCGGATGCGTGGAGGGGTCGATGTCGAGCTGGAGCTTCTGGTCCGGCTCGCCCCAGGTCGTGCGGGTCTTGTAGGTCGTGCCGTCGTTCATCACGACATTCACGAAATGATAGCTGGGATGGATGCCCTTTTTCATGGCCGCAAAACCTTCAAACCCGTTCGGAAGCCGGGGCTTATAGGGGACCGGGGCCGCCCTTGCAAGCCAGCGGCGATCGGCCCGGTTTTGGACCCGGGCCGGGTGGTTTATAGGGACGGGGAACCCTAGATACCGCTCCATGTCGCAATCCGGTCAGGAATACGCCGAGCAGGTCGAGCATCTGGCCCAGGGCCGTGCCAAGAGCCGGTCGCTGCGCTCGCTTCGGGCCCTTTTGCCGTTCCTGAGGCCGTTCCGGTTCCGGATCGCCGCCGCCATCGGCGCCCTGCTGGTGTCCTCCGGCGCCACCCTTGTCCTGCCCGCGGCGCTGCGCTCGCTGATCGATCGCGGGTTCAGCGCGGACCAGATTTCCCAGATCTCGCATTACTTTCTTCTGTTCATCGCCGCCGCGGGCGTCCTGGGCATCGCCACCGCCGTCCGCTTCTATTTCGTGACCTGGCTGGGCGAGCGGGTGATCGCCGATCTGCGCAAGGCGGTGTTCGACAATGTGATCGGCCTGTCGCCGGTGTTCTTCGAGGTGACGCGCACCGGCGAAGTGCTGTCGCGGCTCACCGCCGATACCACGCTGATCCAGACCGTCGTTGGCTCATCGGTGTCGGTGGCGGCGCGCAATGTGGTGATGTTCGTCGGCGGGCTGATCCTGATGTGCGTCACCTCGCTGAAGC
>JAFECN010000344.1 GCA_018242145.1 Pseudomonadota bacterium | reverse complement strand
GTCTTCTCCGTGCGCTTCATGGGCGACGATATCGTGCATGCACCGCGGCGTTGGCCCACGTCCCCCGACTTTCCCGGTTTGCTCGACCAACTGCGCGTGGGTGCCCCCATGGAGCACTCGCTGTTTCCGCTTCTCTGGCCGCGCTAGCGCGCGACGAGGCGGCGGTAGAGGTGCCAGGTCGCGTGCCCCAAGGTGGGCACCACGGCCACCAGCCCGATGAAGAGCGGGATCGATCCCGCAACCAGCAGGCCGGCCACCAACAGCCCCCACGCCGCCATCGGGACCGGATTTTCCCGGACCGCGCGAATGGATGTCGCAATCGCCGTGTCGAGGCCGACATCGCGGTCGATCAGCATGGGGAATGCGACCACGCTGATGGACATGGCGAGCAGCGCGAACAGAAATCCTACGCCGATGCCAACCGCAATCATCGTCCATCCGGCCGGTGTCAGGAACACGTCATGCAGGAAGACGGAAAGCGAGGTAGCCTCCGCCGTGCCGAGCGTCAGGGCATAGATGCCCCACGCCGCCGCGAGCCAGACGAGGAACAGAAGCATCAGCATCACGCCGAGCGCGAAGATCCCGCCCACCGCCGGCGCCTTGAAGACATCGAAGGCGTTGGCCCATGTCACCTCGGCGCCCTGCTCGCGCCGGCGACTCATCTCATAGAGGCCGATTGCGGCGAAAGGGCCGAGGATGGCGAAGCCCGATGCAAGCGGGAATACAAGCGGAATGAAATTCGACCCGAAGGCGAGGCGCGCCAGAACCAGGCCCACCGCCGCATAGATGATGCCGACGAAGAGGACGTCGCTGCGATAGGCCTCGAAATCGTCGAACCCTTTAACAAGGGATTCGCGGACATCGGCAATGGTGATCTTGCGCACCGCCGGTGCCGGCGAATGGGCCGTGTCCTGCATGTGATCGAGCGTGCGCCGCGCGGAGGCAATGGCATGACCGGCGTTGACGATCTGCGCGCCGCTCCACTCGATCGGATTGCGGATGGTGTTGGACATATAGCTTCCTCCCGAACCTTTGCGGTTGGGGAAGCGGCTGGCGGTCAACCTGGCCGTCGGTCGCGAACCCGCAACCTTTTCTTGTCTTCAACTATACGCCTTCGGGCCGGAAAGAGCACCCGGAACCACCGGGCGGGAACTGTTTGACTTCGCTCTGGGCCGCCCCTAAACATCGCGCCCTTCAAAGCTGCCAGCCCGCCCAGATGGCGGAATTGGTAGACGCACTAGTTTCAGGTACTAGCGCCGCGAGGCGTGGAGGTTCGAGTCCTCTTCTGGGCACCAGCTTTGAAGCGCGCAAAAGAAAGGCCCCAGGAAATGCGGGCCGCGTTCGCGGGCAGCGCCTCCATGAGGCCCTTCGGTCCCCAGCTACGCAGCAAGCCCTAGGAGGGCCGTCTTTCAGGCCAACCAGTGAGCGCCTTCGCTCCAACCTCCCCGGTTTGCATGCGGAAACCGGATCGAGCCATCGCCGGCCATCCGATCTCCGCGCGGGGTGCCGCAAGCGCCCCCTTACCTGTCTGTCCTTGCGATCATCAGAGCGTCACGGCTGTTTTTCTCCCGCCTATTACCCGGAAGAACATATAGAGAACATTATTTGGGATATCAAGCCAGAAATAGGAAGAAATATTTTGAAAGATTTGTGCGGCACGGAACGGGGCGTTCCGCCCTACTCGCACAGACAATCATATCGCGTGGAAGAGACTTCTTTGCCGCCCCAGGGCACGACGCAGACGTGAGACCAGTCCGGCGCCAAATTGTAGCCGGGCCTCATTCCTTCGCCATTCTGGTCGGCGCGGCAAACGGAGAACGGATGGCCATTCACATATCGGCCGCTTCTGACCGCGTGCATGCCTTCCGCTCTGCAGGTTGCTTCGCACCGCTCGTTTCTCGATGGAATCCATGTGGCGCCCCAAGCTTGGGTAAACGCAGGCAGAGAAGCGGCGATCAAAGCAGAAGCAAAGAATATCCGTGTCTTCATAGTCCCCCCCGTCAATGGAGCAAAGAATACAGGGACAGGAGATCTGCCGCCATAAAATATGTGCCGCCATATTCCCCGTAACTTTCCGGTTACGGCCGGTTGACAACGCGCACGATGTAACCTATAAATTACACATGATCGAGGTTCGTCAGCACCCCGACTTCAAGGCTTGGCTCGATGCGCTGACAGACAAATCGGCGCAAAAGAAAATCGCCCAGCGGATTGTCCGCGTTCAGGCCGGATTGTTGGGCGATGCCAAGTTCTTCCGCGGCATTGGCGAGCTTCGCGTCGATTTCGGTCCCGGCTATCGGGTCTATTTCGTGAAGCGCGGAACCGAGATCATCATTCTGCTGTGCGGCGGCGATAAATCCTCGCAGCGGAAAGACATCATCAGGGCCAGAAAGCTGGCCGAGGAGGTTTAAATGACGAAGAAGAAGAAAAAGACGGTGCCCTTCGATGCGGCCGAATATCTGGATACGCCGGAGTCCCAAGCCGAGCTGATCACCGATGCCCTCGAAAGCGGCGATGCAGCCTACATTGCACAGGCTATCGGCGTCGTTGCCCGTGCGCGCGGCATGACAGCGGTGGCCAAAGATGCGGGTGTTACGCGCGAAGCGCTCTATCGTGCTTTGAGTGCGAATGGCGATCCGCGACTATCCACACTGGTCAGTGTTCTCGATGCGCTCGGTATCCAGCTATCGGCTGTTGCCAAAGCTGCGTGATTTATAACCTGCACATAGCGATGACGACTAGTTGCGTGTTCTATAGATGCCGCGTTTCGGCGGGGCGTTCACCCCAGTTATCGTGGAGGCCGTCGTAATACGTCACAGGCGCGGCCATCAGCTCGTCGATGTCGATGCTGTCGAGGCACAGCACGTTGATGTTGTAGTATTTGGTGCCGCTCATGTTCGGCATGTCGACCCATTCGAACGCCCGCACGCCGCAATGCTTGCAGAACTGGTGATGTGCGACCGGGTTCTTGCCGCGATAGTCCGTGAGATCGCTCTCCCCCGCCAGCAGGCGAAAATCCTGCGGCAACGCGTTGACCAGCCACAGACGCGACTTGGTGCAGATCGTGCAGTTGCACTTGCCCGTGCCGGCACTGATGTCGAGCGTCGCTTCGAAGCGAACGGCGCCACAGTGGCAACTTCCCTGATAGGTCTTCAGCACAGAAAATCTCTCCCTGATTCTTAAATCGGTGGCGATGCTTTAGGGGCTGGACTCAATTGCCACCCATCAAATCCATAACTTGTCATGGCCCGCAAAAGCGGGCCACCCAGGTGACGCAGACAACCTGATGAAAGTTGAGCACGCTTCACCTGGGTGGCCCACTCTCCGGTGGGCCATGACAGTCTGGTTTGGGTGTTCTAATCGAGTATGGACATTTAGCGCGGCGCCACATGCAGCAGGTTGCTCCCGCCGCTCGCAAGCAATCGTCTGTCCTCGCTCCAGATATGGACGTTCCCGTGGATGAGGCCGCCGCCCGCAACATCGGCGCGGGCGTGGCCGAGGAGCCATTCTGCCCTGCCCGGCCGTTCGTGAAACCACACCGTCACGTCGAGGCTCGGCGCGATGTAGTTCGGCTTCTCTTTCAACCCGCGATGCCAGCTTGGCCACTGGATCGTATCGATCAGCAGCAAGGATCGCGCGTTGTCGAGCCAGACATCGTCCGTGTACGGAAATTCCTTGAAGCGATACCACTCTTCCAGCACCGATCCCCGTTCGTCATGGTCTTTCCATGTCACGGGGCGCACCGGCTTCGCATCGAAGTGTCCCCAAAACGTATGCAACGGTTCGTCGGGGTAAATCTCGCGCCATGTCTTCAGTCCGGCGGGTGATGCCACATCCGGCATTTTGCGGTCGCGTTTCTGGGGGCCATCCGTCTTGTTCGTGGTCCACACCTGCGCCTGCAGCACACGCTTGCCGTTCTGCAGCAGCGCCGCGTTCAGGCACCAGGCGTTGCGGCCCTGGCGCACCGGCTCGACCGCGATCTCCACGGCATCGAACTGCCCAGCCGAAAGATACTGGCAGGAGAACGTCGCGGGCTTGTGGTCGGGCGGTGCGACCTTGCCGACCGCACGCAGCACGATGGAGGCGATGTAGCCGCCGTTCGGGCCCCAGATGTCCCAGTCGCGCGAGAGATTGGCGGTCAACCGTCCATCAACCATGGTCACAACGGTGTCGTCGACGAAGCTGGCCATGTCTTGTTTCCCGCTGGCGCTGGATTACCTCTATCTCATACGGGATTCGCGCCGCGCGCGCAGGAGGGCTGGGCATGCTCGTCGTCACCACCGAAAACATCGCCGGTTACAAAACGGTTGAAACGCTGGGCCAATGCTTCGGCGTGGTCGTGCGCTCGCGCGGGCTGGGCGGAAACATCATGGCAGGGTTGCGCTCCATCGTGGGCGGCGAGATCCACGAATACACGCAGCTTCTGGAGGAAGCGCGCCGCCATGCGGTGGACCGGCTCGTCGCCAACGCCACGCTGATGGGCGCGAACGCCATTGTGATGATGCGTTTCGATTCCGCCGAGATCGGGCAGACGATGAGCGAGATCGTGTCCTATGGCACCGCCGTGCGCGTTGTGCCCACGAATTCGGACGAGACCCGTGCATAGCCTGACCATCGGCATCGGGATTGTCGCCTTCGTTTGCGGCATTGTTGCGCTGGCGCTGACGAATTTCCGCCTGCCTTCCTGTTCCTGTTCTGGGGCGCGCTCATCATCGCGGGCGTAGTGTTCGAGCGTTATCGCTACAAGCCGATCAGCGCCGCTGCGCCGCAAGGAAACTGGGTTCGCACGCCGGAGCGTTTCTTCGACGACGCAACCGGCAAGCCGGTGACGGTGTGGGTCGATCCGGAAACCGGCGAGCGGAAGTATGTCGCTGATTGAGTGCGATGGGATTTGGTTCACCCCCATCCAGTCTCGCCATGGCCGCCACCCGGGACGCGCGAAGCGCGCCCGAGTGCATGCCTATGTGGCGGCGATCCATTTTCCAGAGGCGGTGCAGAAAATTCGAGGCTTCTGGAAAATGGGTGGCCGGGGACAAGCCCGGCCATGACGAAGGTGATTGGGTATCGTTTTCGACCTGATACAATCCCTCGCGGCGATTTGCGCGCTTTGCGGTTCCGCGCGGCATTGGCTATCTAATCCCCGCGAATTTGCGGGACTTTTCCATGGCATCCCTGGTCACGATTTTTGGCGGTTCGGGCTTTATCGGGCGCAACGCCGTGCGCGCGCTGGCGAAGGCCGGCTATCGCATCCGCGTGGCGGTGCGCTATCCCAACCTCGCCCACTACCTGCCGCCGATGGGGACTGTCGGCCAGATCCAGCTGATGAAGTGCAACGTGAACGATGCCGATCAGGTCGCGCGCGCGATGCAGGGCGCAGATGCGGTCGTCAATCTTGTCGGGGTCCTCTATTCCCGCGGCAAGCAGACCTTCGATGCGCTGCAGGCGCACGCGCCCGGCACCATCGCCATGGCGGCAAAGGCTGCCGGCGCGAAAACCTTCGTGCAGGTTTCCGCCATCGGCGCGGATGAAGATTCCGAATCCGATTACGCGCGCACCAAGGCCGAAGGCGAACGCGCGGTGCGCGAGGAATTTCCGGCGGCCGCCATTTTGCGCCCCTCCATCGTGTTCGGGCCGGAGGATGCCTTCTTCAACAAATTCGCGAGCCTGGCGCGGTTGCTGCCTTTCCTGCCGCTCATCGGCGGCGGCCAGACGAAATTCCAGCCCGTGTTCGTAGGCGACGTGGCGGATGCCATCGTGACCTGCGTGTCCGATCCCGCCACGCAGGGCAACACCTATGAACTTGGCGGGCCGGGCATCTACAGCTTCAGGGACCTCATGCAGTTTATCCTGCGCGAAACGGGACGGTCGCGGCCCCTGCTGCCCGTGCCGTTCTTCCTGGCGTCGCTGAAGGCGATGTTCCTGCAATTCCTGCCGACGCCGCCGCTTACGCCTGATCAGGTGACGCTGCTGAAAACCGACAATGTCGTTTCTTCCGGCGCGCGGACGTTCAAGGATCTCGGCATTCAGCCGGATTCCATCGAGGCCATCGTTCCGGCCTATCTGTATCGCTTCCGCCCCAAGGGGCAGTTCGACGAAGCGGTGCGCGAGCGGGTTACCGGCTCGCCATAAACATCACCGCGAACAGCGCGAGCCCCGCCGCCACGCGATACCAGCCGAAGGGCTTGAGGCCGTAACGGCTGACGAAGGCGATGAACGTCTTCACGACGACATACGCCACAAGGAACGACACCACGAATCCAATGGCGATCGTGGTCATGTGGCCGGACGTTAACGCATCGTGCTGCTTGTAGAGTTCGAACACCGATGCGCCGAGCATGGTGGGAACCGCGAGATAGAAGGTGAAATGCGCCGCCGCTGCGCGCTCCACGCCAAGAAGCTCTCCGCCCAGGATCGTCGCGCCCGAGCGCGATACGCCGGGCATAAGCGCCAGGCATTGGCATAAGCCGATCTGGAATGCTTTCGACAAGGGCAGCGTGTCCGGATCGGTGTAGCGCGGTTTGGGCGCGATGCGCTCGAAGATCAGGATGATCACGCCGCCGACGATCCAGGCGACCGCGATGACGGGCAGCGCGCGTTGCGGATCGAGCAGATAGGTGTTGATGATCTTGATCATCGCAACACCGAGAACCGCGGACGGCAGAAACGCGACGATCACGGCCAGAGCGAAATGGCGCGCTTTGGCTTGCGTGAACATGCCCGTCAGCACGTCCCAGAGCTTGCGCCAATAGACCGCGACGACCGACAGCACCGCGCCAAGCTGGATGACGACGGTAAAAACCTCCCACTGATCCTTGTTCAGTCCGAGAAAATTTTCGAACACGAGGAGATGGGCGGTGGAGGAAACCGGCAGGAACTCCGTGAGGCCTTCCACGATGCCCAGCCAGACCGCATTCAGGAAATCGCTCATGCCCACCTCGGAACGGGAGAATCACGGAAAGTCCGCTTGCCTAGCATGGCCAAGGATTTCCTGCAGCGGCCGGAATATAAGACAGTATGTCTGTCTTAGTAGCGCCAAGAGCCTGTCTGTCTTTTCGCTCGTCGCATTTCGTTACCATTATTAGAGACAGTGAGACTGTCATAACTGGCAATTTCAGCTCGATTTTCTGGGAAAGCTGCGTTACGGAGCAATCTCATTGCGCTGGAGCGTGTCTTGGCAGAACGAATGTTACGCTTTGTTTCCATGGGACGGCAGATGCCCGAAAAGCGGCCGGCCGAAACGCGCGCGCAGGATTTCCACGAGGTCTATGCCGAGTTCATCGCCGCCAAGGCCGAGGAACAGGCCAGCCGTTGCTCCCAATGCGGCGTGCCCTACTGCCAGGTGCACTGCCCGCTTCACAACAACATCCCCGACTGGCTGAAGCTGACCGCCGAAGGGCGGCTGGAAGAAGCCTATGAGCTTTCACAATCCACCAACAACATGCCGGAGATCTGCGGCCGCATCTGCCCGCAGGACCGGCTGTGCGAAGGCAATTGCGTCATCGAAAAGGCGGGCCATGGCACGGTGACCATCGGCGCCGTCGAGAAATATCTGACCGATACGGCCTGGAAGAACGGCTGGGTGAAGCCGCTCACCCATCGCCGCGTGCGGTCCGAACATATCGGCATCGTCGGCGCCGGCCCCGCGGGGCTGGCGGGCGCGGAAGAATTGCGCCGCCTCGGCTACAAGGTGACGATCTATGACCGCCACGACCGCGCCGGCGGTTTGCTGATCTACGGCATTCCCAGCTTCAAGCTGGAGAAGGATGTCGTCGTCCGGCGGGTGAAGCGGCTGGAAGACGGCGGCATCGCCTTCAGGCTCGGCTTCGACGTCGGTCGGGATGCCTCGCTGGCGGATTTGCGGGCGAAACACGATGCCATACTGATCGCCACAGGCACCTATCAGGCCCGCGCCATCGACGCGCCCGGCATCGCGCTCAACAATGTGGTCGAGGCACTGGATTACCTGATCGCCTCCAATCGCAAGGGCTTCGGCGATGCCGTGCCGGAATTCGACAGCGGCGCGCTGAACGCCCAGGACAAGCATGTCGCGGTCATCGGCGGCGGCGATACCGCGATGGATTGCGTGCGCACCGCCATACGCCAGGGCGCGAAATCGGTGTCCTGCATCTATCGCCGCGACATGGAGAACATGCCCGGCTCGCTGCGCGAAGTCGCCAATGCCGACGAGGAAGGCGTGGTCTTCGAATGGCTCACTTTGCCCAAGAACTTTCTCGGCAAGCGCAAGGTGAACGGCGTGCGCCTGACCCGCATGCGCCTCGGCACGCCGGACTCCTCGGGCCGCAAGATGCCGGTCGAGATTGCCGACAGCGAATTCACGCTGGATGCCGATCTCGTCATCAAAGCGCTGGGCTTCGATGCGGAGAACCTGCCGCAGATGTTCGACGCGCCGGGGCTGGGCGTTTCGCGCAGCGGCGCGCTCTCCGTCGATCCGAAAACGCTGCAGACGACGATGGACGGCGTTTTCGCAGCGGGCGACATCGCGCGCGGCGCATCGCTCGTCGTGTGGGCCATTCGCGACGGCCGCGACGCGGCGGCGAACATTCACAAATATCTTATTTCGAAAGCTTCAACCGCTTTGGAGGCAGCAGAATGAGCACGCCTCCAACCACCCTCCCCTTGAGGGAGGGGCGACAATTTGCGCAGCGAAGCGAAGCAAATTTCGGGGAGGGGTCCGCCAGCGGTGCGAAGACCCCTCCCCGAAAAATCCTTCGGATTTTTCGACCCTCCCTCAAGGGGAGGGTGGTTTGATGGAGCATCCCGTGAACCATGCCGAGCAGGACATCGCGCGTTATCTGGCAAACGCCAAAAAGCTCGAAGCGGCGCATGCCTATGCGCCGGAGCAGGAGCACGATGCCTGCGGCGTCGGCTTTGTGGCCGCCATCGACGGCAAGCCGCGCCGCGATGTCGTGGCGCGCGCCATCGATGCGCTGAAAGCGGTGTGGCACCGCGGCGCCGTCGATGCCGATGGTAAGACGGGCGACGGCTGCGGAATCCATTTGCAGGTGCCGCAGGATTTCTTCCGCGAAGCCGTGCAGCAGACGGGGCACAAGCTGCGCTCCGGTCGCATCGCCGTGGGCCAGATTTTCCTGCCGCGCACCGATTACAACGCGCAGGAAACCTGCCGCACTATCGTCGAATCCGAAATCCTGCGTTTCGGTTTCTATCTCTATGGCTGGCGGCAGGTGCCGATCGACATTTCGATCATCGGCGAGAAGGCGAACGCCACGCGGCCCGAGATCGAGCAGATCATGTTCGACGCGGGCGACGGCGATCTGGAGGAACTGGACCGCCGCCTTTATCTCGTCCGCCGCCGCATCGAGAAGCGCGTGCGCGAGGCATCCATCCAGGACTTTTACGTCTGCTCGCTGTCGTCCCGCTCGCTCATCTACAAGGGCATGTTCCTTGCCGAACACCTGAGCGAATTCTATCCCGATCTGAAGAACGAGCACTTCATCTCGGCCTTCGCCATTTTCCACCAGCGCTATTCCACCAACACCTTCCCGACATGGCGGCTGGCGCAGCCTTTCCGCATGCTCGCGCACAACGGCGAGATCAACACGCTGAAGGGCAACGTCAACTGGATGAAGAACCACGAGTTCAAGATGGCCTCGGAGTTGTTCGGCCAGCATGGCGACGACATCAAGCCCATCGTGCAACCCGGCGGATCGGATTCCGCCGCGCTCGACAATGTGTTCGAGGTCCTCGTGCGCGCGGGCCGTTCCGCGCCGCTCGCCAAGACGCTGCTCGTTCCCGAAGCGTGGTCGAAGAAGGCGAGCACGATGCCGGAATCGCATCGCGCCATGTATGCCTACGCCAACGGCGTGATGGAGCCGTGGGACGGTCCCGCCGCCCTCGCCGCCACCGATGGCCGCTGGGTGATCGCGGGCATGGACCGCAACGGCCTGCGCCCGCAGCGCTATGCCATCACCGAAGACGGTTTGCTTTGCACCGGTTCGGAAACCGGCATGATCGTGCTCGACGAGCGCAAGGTCGTGCGCAAGGGCCGCGTCGGTCCCGGCCAGATGATCGCCCTCGATCTGGAGGAAGGCCGCTTCTACGAAGACCGCGAGATCAAAAACAAACTCGCATCCGAATTTCCCTATGCCGAATGGGCAAAGAAGATCGTGGAACTGGAGCCGATCATCGGCCCCGGCCCGGAGCCGCGCCTATTCGACAAGGACAGTTTGCGCCGCCGCCAGGTTGCGGCCGGGATGACGTTGGAAGAGGTCGAACTCATCCTTCATCCGATGGTGGAAGACGGCAAGGAAGCCGTGGGTTCCATGGGAGACGACACGCCGCTGGCGGTGCTGTCGGACCAGTATCGCCCGCTGTCGCATTTCTTCCGGCAGAACTTCTCGCAGGTGACAAACCCGCCGATCGACCCGCTTCGCGAAGAGCGGGTGATGTCGCTGAAAACGCGCTTCCGCAACCTCGGTAATGTGCTGGCGCAGGATGAAAGCCAGGCCGAAGTCTATGTGCTCGAAAGCCCGGTCATCTCCACGGGCATGTATGAGCGCATGAAGGATCACCTTGAGGGGCGCTTCTACGAAATCGACTGCGTCTTTGAAGTGCGCGACGGCAAGCCGAAGGACGACAACGCGCTCTCGCGCGCGCTGGAGCGCATCAAAAGCGACGCCGAAGACGCGGTGCGCCAGGGCTATAACCACCTCATCCTGACAGACGAGCGCATCAGCGCCGAGTTGGCGGCGATCCCCATGATCCTCGCCACCGGCGCGGTGCATTCCCATCTCGTGCAACAGGGCCTTCGCACATACACGTCGCTGAACGTGCGGTCCGCGGAATGTTTCGACACGCATTACTTCGCCGTTCTGGTCGGCGTCGGCGCGACAACGATCAATGCCTATCTCGCGCAGGAGATCATCGCCGATCGTCATGCGCGCGGCCTTCTCGGGAAGATGGCGCTGGGCCCGAGCGTGAAACGCTATCTCGACGCGGTGAACGCCGGCATGCTCAAGATCATGTCCAAGATGGGAATCTCGGTGATCTCCTCTTATCGCGGCGCCTACAATTTCGAAGCGGTCGGGCTATCGCGCTCGATGGTGGCGGAGATATTCCCCGGCATGACGAGCCGCATTTCCGGCATCGGCCTTGTCGGCATCGCCAAGAAAGTCGCGCGCCAGCACGCGAAGGCCTTCGATACGGACGTCATTGCCCTTCCCGTCGGCGGCTTCTACAAGGCGCGCGCCACGGGGGAAACGCACGGCCACGCGGCGCAATTGATTCATATGCTGCAGAGCGCGGTGACATCGGATTCCTATTCGCTCTACCGCAAATATTCGGACGGCGTGTGGGCGCTGCCGCCGGTCAGCCTGCGCCATCTGATGAACATGCGGCCCGGCGGACCGAAAATCCCGCTCGAAGACGTGGAGTCCATCACGGAGATCCGCCGGCGGTTCGTCACGCCGGGCATGTCGCTCGGCGCGCTGGGGCCGGAGGCGCATGAAGTTCTCAACATCGCGATGAACCGCATCGGCGCAAAATCCGACAGCGGCGAAGGCGGCGAAGACCCGGCCCGCTTCAAGGCCAAGCCGAACGGCGACAATCCGAACAGCGCCATCAAGCAGGTGGCATCCGGCCGCTTCGGCGTCACCGCGGAATATCTCAACCAGTGCCGCGAACTGGAGATCAAGGTCGCGCAGGGCGCCAAGCCCGGCGAAGGCGGGCAGCTTCCCGGCTTCAAGGTGACGGAGATGATCGCCAAGCTGCGGCACTCCACGCCCGGCGTGATGCTCATCTCGCCGCCGCCGCATCACGATATCTATTCCATCGAGGATCTGGCGCAGCTCATCTACGACCTGAAACAGATCAACCCGGACGTGCGCGTTTGCGTGAAGCTGGTGGCGGCCTCGGGCATCGGCACCATCGCGGCGGGTGTCGCGAAGGCGAAGGCGGATGTGATTCTGATTTCCGGCCACAATGGCGGCACCGGCGCATCGCCGCAGACCTCGATCAAATATGCCGGTGTGCCCTGGGAGATGGGGCTGACCGAAGCCAACCAGATCCTGACGCTCAACAATCTGCGCCATCGCGTGACCTTGCGCACCGATGGCGGCATCCGCACCGGCCGCGACGTGGTGATGGCGGCGATGATGGGCGCGGAGGAATACGGCATCGGCACCGCCTCGCTCGTGGCCATGGGCTGCATCATGGTGCGCCAATGCCATTCCAACACCTGCCCGGTCGGGGTGTGCACGCAGGATGAGAAGCTGCGCGCGAAATTCACCGGCACGCCCGAGAAGGTCGTGAACCTGTTCAGCTTCATCGCGGAAGAAGTGCGCGACATTCTCGCCAACCTCGGCTTCCGCAAATTGGAAGACGTGATCGGCCGCACCGACCTGCTCTATCAGATGAGCCGCGGCTCGGAGCTGCTGGACGATCTGGATCTCAATCCGCTGCTGGTTCAGGCCGATCCCGGCAACCATGCGCGCTATTCCACGCAGAAGGGACGCAACGAAGTGCCCGATGCGCTGGATGCGCAGATCGAGAAGGATGCCGCCGCGTTTCTCGATCACGGCGAGAAGATGCAGCTCACCTACAATGTGCGCAACACGATGCGCACCATCGGCGCGCGCATCTCATCGCGCATCGTGCGCAAATGGGGCATGACGGGACTGCCGCCCGGTCACCTCACGCTGCGCCTGCGCGGAAGCTGCGGGCAATCGCTCGGCGCGTTCGCCGTGCAGGGCGTGAAGATCGAGGTGTTCGGCGATTCCAACGACTATGTGGGCAAGGGATTGTCCGGCGCGACGATCACGCTGCGCCCGACCACGGCGGCGAAGTTCGTGGCGCGCGACAACACCATCATCGGCAACACCTGTCTTTACGGCGCCACCGCCGGAAAACTGTTCGCCGCGGGGCAAGCGGGCGAGCGCTTCGCCGTGCGCAATTCCGGCGCGATCACGGTGGTGGAAGGCTGCGGCTCCAACGGCTGCGAATACATGACCAACGGCGTGGCGGTTATCCTGGGCGCCATCGGCGACAATTTCGCGGCCGGGATGACGGGCGGCATGGCCTTTGTCTATGACGCTGACGGGCTATTTGAAAACCATCTCAACAGCGACACCGTGATCGCCCAGCGCATCCAGACGACCCACTGGAACAACATGCTCTACGATCTGATCGACGAGCATCGCCGCGAGACGATGTCCGCATTCGCGGGCGAGTTGCTCGCGCACTGGGATGTGGAGCGCGACAATTTCTGGCAAGTGGTGCCGAAGGAAATGGTCGCGCGCCTGGATCGTCCGCTTACGGAGGAAATGGCCGCGGCGGAATGACGGCCGCTCAGATGTGCAGGTTGCCGAACAGGCCGCCCGCCGTCCCGGCGACGAAGCCCATGACGAGGAAGGTGGTGGCGTAAATCGCGGCCTTGAACGTGCGCGCGCGATGACGCTCGGCCACCGCGACGGAGCCTTCCGTCCAGACACGGGCGGTCGAATAGGCGGCTACGGCCCAGGCAGCGGCGGCGCCGAGCCAGGCCAGAACAAAAACGGCGGGCATCACGATATGCATTTCAAACTCCGTTCCGCCCCAAGTCCTGTTTCTTCTGCAGATATTCTTCGCGGGTGATGTCACCCTTGGCGTAGCGCTCTTCAAGGATGGAAGCCGCATTTGACGCAGGCGGCGGCGGGCCCCAGCGCCAAGGGCGGTCGTAATAGGGGTGATAGCCCCAGCGGCGCCACGGATGGAAGATCAGGCTCAACACCCAGATCAGCACCAAAAGGCCGATGATCGAGCCGATGCCGTGGCCGAAAATCCACCAGATGAACAGGCCCGGCAGCAGGAAATCGTGGAAGAACATTCGCCTCTCCGCCCGCCGGAACCCCGGCGGTGGCGGAGGTGTGGGCGCGGTTCGGCAAAAACCAAGCCCCGATATGGGGAATACCAGCCCTGCGGCGGCCGGAAATTTCGCATTTTCCCGGTTTTTCGGTATCAAGACGCCGGTTTTGCAGCGCAGCGTCGGTTCCATGAAAGAGCAGAAGGCATCCCGTCCCAAGGCGCGGCTTCCGCGCGGTTTCCGCGACCGCGGCGCGGCCGAGATCGCGCGCGAGCGGGCGGTGCTGGACAAGATCCGGGCCGTCTATGAGTCCTATGGCTTCGAGCCGCTGGAGACCCCGGCGTTCGAATACACCGACGCGCTGGGCAAGTTCCTGCCGGATGTGGACCGCCCGAACGAAGGCGTGTTCTCGCTGAAGGACGACGACGATCAGTGGATGAGTTTGCGCTACGACCTGACCGCGCCGCTCGCCCGCTATGTCGCGGAGAATTTCCAGACCCTGCCCAAGCCGTTCCGCCGCTATGCGGTGGGCTCGGTGTGGCGCAACGAGAAGCCGGGACCGGGCCGCTTCCGCGAATTCACGCAGTTCGATGCGGATACGGTGGGCAGCAATTCGCCCGCCGCCGATGCCGAGCTTCTGATGATGGCATGCGACGCGCTGGAAGCGGTGGGGCTGAAGCGCGGCGAATACATGGTCAAGATGAACAGTCGCAAGCTGCTGGATGGCGTTCTCGCTTCCGCCAATGTCGATGCCTCGAAACGCGGGACCGTTCTGCGCGCCATCGACAAGTTCGACCGGCTGGGCGAGCGCGGCGTGACGGCACTGCTCGGCGAAGGGCGCAAGGATGAGTCTGGCGATTTCACCAAAGGCGCAGGCCTGAATGCCGAGCAGAGCGCGAAGGTGATGCGGCTTCTGACCGGCACGGCGAAAGACTTTGCCG
>JAFECN010000343.1 GCA_018242145.1 Pseudomonadota bacterium | reverse complement strand
TGAGTGCCATGTGCTTGTCGCGCCTCCCACGGATGGCGGCCTGTCGCGGGCCGCTCTGTTACATTCCAGCAAGATCAGAATAAACAGATCGACCTGCTTATAACAATCACGCTTGACTTTTTTTGACCGCATGGAAGAGTTGCCGCCTCAGTGCCGGGGAAGGGCAAAATAAGGCGGCAAAGCCGCCGATCTCCCCAACAAAGCACATGAGGGGAGGAAAAGATGGCGTACGCACAACGGGGATTCGTCCGCGCGTTATTGGTATCCGCAAGTTTCGCGGCTGTCGGCATGGCAGCCGGACCGGCCACCGCTCAGACGCAGACAAAAAGCACAGCATCGTCCGGTTCCGGCATCGAGGAAGTCACGGTTACCGCGACACGCCGCGCCACGGACAAGCAAAAGGTCGGCGTCTCGCTCACCGCGCTGACACAGGAAGACCTGAAGCTTCAGGCACCGCACACCTTGCAGGACCTGAACGGGTCGGCGCCCAACGTCTTCATCGGTATGGGCACCGCGGGCCCGGCACAGAGCGCGATCTTCATTCGCGGTCAGGGATATGCCGACGTTGAGAAAACGCAGAGCCCGCCGGTCGGCGTGATGGAGGACGGCGTCTTCTTCGGAAACAACACCGGCCAGCTTCTCGACATGTTCGATGTGTGCTCGGTGGAAGTGGACCGGGGACCACAGGGCATCTTCTACGGCAAGAATACCACCGCGGGCCTGATCAACATCACGCGTTGCGCGCCAACACGCGAATGGGGCGGGCAGGTGTCCGTCGGGTTCGGCTCGTACAAGGACGAATACATCCGCGGCGTGGTCAACATGCCGCTCGGCGAAAACGGCGGCATCAAGCTTTCCGGACAGTGGCACTCCAACGAGGGCTATTACAAGGACGTGTTCACCGGGGATCACGCCGGCGGCTCGCGCTACACTGCGTTCAACGGCGTCATCAACTACGATCTGACGAGCTGGCTGAACGTCAATTTCAGCTACGACCATATGCATGACAATGGCGGCGGTGAGCCGGTGCAGTTCGGAAACGTGCTCACGGCGAATATCCTGACGGGCGGAGTTCCTGGGCTGGTATGGCCCAGCTACAATCCCCAGACCGGAAGTCCGGACGGATTGAAGCCCTGGCAGATCGAGAACAATGCCGGCGGCGACTCCGACCAGTATGACAACAACATCTACAGCCTGATCCTGAAAGCCGAGACGCCGATCGGACAGCTGGTTTCGCAGACCGCTTTCATGGATGAGTCCGACAATGTGCATCAGGACTTCGACGGCACATGCGTCGGCGCGGTGGGATGCACAAGCGTGGGCAACCCGCTGCTGGCCTCGACCGGCTCGATGCTGGAAACGATCCGCGATCAGAAATACCAGCAGTTCACGCAGGAAGTTCGCCTCGCCGGATCGTTCTGGGACAACTGGGACTACCTGCTTGGCGTATTCTACTACCATCACGACATCGATCTGCATCAGAACACCAACGGCGTGATCGATCAGTATGGCGCGGAAGGCGACTTCTCCTGGTCGTTCTTCGGCAATCTGGACTGGAATGTCACCGACACGATCAAGCTGTCGGCGGGTTTGCGCGATATCGAAGAGACCAAGCATTTCGGTACTCAGTACATTCTGCTTGGCACAACCCCGATCACGCCGCATATCACCGACCACAAGAGCTGGAGCAAGGTGGTTTCCCGGCTCAACGCACAGTGGCAGGTCACTCCCGGCACGCTTCTCTATGCCAACCGTTCGGAGGGCTTCCGGTCCGGCGGCTTCTCGATGCGCGGTACGTTGTCGGAGCAGAGCGGAACGCAGAGCAATTGCGGCGTTCCGGCAGGTTGTCCCGCCAACAATTTTCTCTCGTTCGATCCGGAAACCAACGTCACCTATGAAGTCGGTGTGAAGAACCAGTTCTTCAACAACGGCCTGATCTTCAATGCCGATGGCTTCATCAACGACATCAAGGGATTCCAGCAGACCGAAGTTGTCGAAACGCCCGGCTACGGCCCCGGCACGAACACCTACATCGTCAACTACCCGAAGGTTCGAATCAAAGGCCTTGAGTTCGAGATGGATGCGGTGTTGGGCACTTGGGTTCCGGCGCTGGACGGGTTTGTGCTGACGGCAAATCTCGGCATCCAAAGCGGCAAGGTGCAGGATGGCGTGGTGAACGGCCAACAGGTTGCGCTCGGGGCGGGCGCAACGGCCGGCGCTCCGGGATCGGTCGCAGATTTCACCGGCACCGGACTGCAGCGCATTCCGTCCAACAACTATACGCTGCGTGCAAGCTATACGCGGGACATCGGTACCGACACCGATCTGGCGTTGACGGCGGGATATTCGCACATCGCGAAATTCTCTCTGGGCAATTTCGGCACTGCGCAGGACTTCCAGCCGAGCTACGGATTGTTCGATGCGTCGGCAACGCTCGACTGGCGGAACTACTACATCAAGATCAGCGGCAAGAACCTGAACAACAAAGCCTATCGCGATCAGTCCTTGTCGACGGTGTTCTTCCAGGGCTGGGGCGCACCGCGGACATATCAAGTCGAGGTCGGGGCGAAATTCTGATCGTCGCCCGATCTGAAGCCGCGGCCCGCGGTTGCGCGGGCCGCTATACCGGATGAGACGGCTGCAGCCGCGAAGGCTGCAGCCGTATTCATCCCGGCGCCCGCCGAACGGCTCATGGTTGTAGTGGCGCGCCGAACACGTAGGGAGAGTGCGTTGCAGAGGTCCGAACGCGAACTGGCCGGGAAGGTAGCGATCGTTACCGGCGCGTCGCGCGGAATCGGAAAAGCTGTGGCCGCGAAATTCGCGCGCAGCGGCGCATGCGTCGTGCTCACGGGCCGCAATGTCGATGCCGGCACGGCAGCCGCCAAGGAGATCGGCGGCGGCAGGCGCGACGTCATGTTCGTGAAAGCCGATCAGGGTTCAGATGCCGATTGGACGGCGGTGCTGGCGCATGCGCAGAAAGCGTTCGGCCGGGTGGATATTCTTGTCGCCAATGCGGGCCTTTCGAACAACGTGCCCACGGCGGGGATGGAGCTTTCGCAATTCCGCGATCTCAATCGCACCAATCTGAAGGGGCCGTTTCTCGGCTTGAAGCATTGCGTCGCCGCGATGCGCAAGCACGGCGAAGGCGGCTCGGTGGTGCTGATGTCCTCCATCGTGGGCATGGTCGGTGTGCCCGGCTACATCCACTATTCGGCGGCCAAAGGCGGTCTGCGTCTGATGGCGAAAGCTGCTGCGCTGGAATTGGGCGCGGAGAATATCCGGGTCAATTCGATCCATCCCGGCATGATCCGCACGGATATGACGGCAGGCTTCGACGAACAGGCGGTGATTCCGCGGATACCGCTTGGGAAATTCGGTGAGGGCGAGGATATCGCAAACGCAGCCCTCTTCCTTGCGAGCAATCGCGGCAAGTTCATCACCGGTGTGCAACTGGTTGTCGATGGCGGATGGACGGTGCAATGACCGGCAAGCTCGCCAACCGCACCGTGATCGTCACCGGCGCCACCAAGGGCATCGGGCGCGAGGCTTGTCTGGCGCTGGCGCGCGAAGGCGCGAAAATTGTCGCCACGGGGCGCGATGAAAAAGGCGGCCTGGAAACGGCGGCGCTGGTGGGTGATTTGGGTGGAGAATGCCTCTATCTGCGCCACGACATCCGCAAGGAAAACGATTGGCGCGATGTCTTCGCGAAAACCACGGAACGCTTCGGCGCGCCGCATGGACTGGTGAACAACGCCGGAATCTTTTTCGTGAAGCCGCTCGCGGAGACGACGGAAGAGGATTTCGACAACATCTATTCCATCAATGTCGAAGGCACGTTCTTGGGCGTGAAGCATGCGTTCCAGTCTTTCGCCGCGTCCCAAACGCAAGGCGCGATCGTCAATGTGTCGTCGCTGATGGGGCAGGTGGGTTTTCCGAACGCCATCGCCTATTGCGCCACCAAAGGTGCGATCACGGCCATGACCAAGACCGCGGCCATGGAAGGCGCGGCGATGAGCCCGAAGGTGCGCGTGAACTCGCTGCATCCGGGCGTGATCTGGACGCCGATGATCACCGGCACCTTCGGCGACGACAAGGCACTGTCCGATGCATTCGCCGCCGACACGCCGCTCAAGATGATCGGTCTGCCGGAATACATGGCCGACGCGATCACGTTTCTCATCAGCGATGACTCTGCCTACATCACCGGCGCGGAACTGACCGCGGATGGCGGGCGTGGCGCAGACTGACAGAAGAAGGAGACGCTCATGCAGTTGAGCCGCGACGAGTTGAAACGGGCCTACAAGCGGATGTTCACCATCCGCGCGTTCGAGGAGCGCGTGGAGAAGGAATTCGCCGCGGGCAATATTCCCGGCTTCGCGCATGTCTATCTCGGGCAGGAAGCCTCGGGCGTCGGCGTCTGCCACGATCTCACCGACGAGGATTTGATCGGTTCCACCCATCGCGGCCACGGCCATTGCATCGCCAAGGGCTGCGACGTGAAGGGCATGATGCTGGAGATCATGGGCAAGGCGGGCGGGCTGTGCGGTGGCAAGGGCGGCTCGATGCACATCGCCGATCTGTCGAAAGGCATGCTGGGCGCCAACGCCATCGTCGGTGGCGCGCCGCCCATCGCGGTGGGCGCGGCGCTGACGCAGAAATACAAGAAGACGGGCCGCGTGTCGGTCGCGTTCTCCGGCGACGGCGCGTCGAACCAGGGCACCGTGTTCGAAGCGATGAACATGGCAGTGGTGCTGAAAGTGCCCGCCATCTTCGTGTTCGAAAACAACGGCTATGGCGAACACACCGCCGCCAGCTATTCGGTCGGCGGCGGCTCCATCGCGGACCGCGCGCGTAGCTTCGGCATGCCGGCGGAAGTGGTGGACGGCGTGGATTTCTTCGCGGTGCATGAAGCGATGGGCCGCGCGCTCGAACATTGCCGCGCCGGCACCGGTCCTTATGCGCTGGAGATCCGCTGCTATCGCTTCCTCGGCCACTTCGTCGGCGATCCGCAGGCGTATCGCACCGCCGACGAATTGAAGGATGCGCGTTCGCACGATCCGCTGCCCCTGTTCCGCAAGAAGGTGACGGAAGCGAAGCTGCTGGAAGCATCGGAGTTGGACGCGATCGAGAAGGAAATTCTCGCCGAGGTGGAGGATGCCGCGCAGACGGCCATCGCCGCGCCGCCGCCCGACATCAAGTCGCTCGAAAAAGACGTTTACGTTCGCTACTGAGGCACGCTTGCTATGGCAAAGAAATCTTATCGCACGGCAATCAACGATGCGTTGCGCGGCGAGATGCGGCGCAATCCGGATATCATCGTCCTCGGCGAAGACGTCGCGGGCGGGCAGGGCGCGACCGGCGATGTCGGCGTGGTCGGCAGCGTCTTCGGCGTGTTGGGCGGCTTGTATAAAGAGTTCGGCCCGACCCGCGTGATCGACACGCCGATTTCCGAGAGCGCCATCGTGGGCGCTGCGGCGGGCGCGGCGCTCACCGGCCTTCGCCCAGTCGCGGAAATCATGTTTGTGGATTTCGTCGGCGTCTGTTTCGACCAGATCTACAACCAGGCCGCCAAGTTCCGTTACATGTTCGGTGGAAAAGCAAAGACGCCGATGATCATTCGCGCCACCATCGGCGCGGGCTTCCGCGCCGGGGCGCAGCACAGCCAGTCCATGCATCCGCTGTTCACGATGGTGCCGGGCCTGAAGGTGGTGATGCCGTCCAACGCTTATGATGCCAAGGGCCTGATGATCGAGGCGCTGCGCGGCGACGATCCGGTGATCTATCTGGAAGCCAAGACGCTCTACGACACCGAAGTCGAAGTGCCGGACGAGGCTTATCGCGTTCCCTTCGGCGAGGCGCGCGTGGCGCGCGAGGGCAAGGATATTACGCTGGTGGCGTTCGGCCCGATGGTGCCGCGCGCGCTGGCGGTGGCGGAAACGCTGGCGAAAGACGGGATCAGTGCCGAAGTCGTCGATCCGCGCACGACCTCGCCACTGGATGAGGATACGATCTTGGAGAGCGTGGAGAAGACGGGACGCCTGGTGCTGGTGGATGAAAGCCCGCCGCGTTGCTCGCTGGCTTCCGATGTTGCCGCCATCGTCGCCGACAAGGGATTCAAGTTCCTGAAGGCGCCGATCAAATCGGTCACCTGTCCGCACACGCCGGTGCCGTTCGCGCCGGTGCTGGAAGACGAATACATGCCCAATCCGCGCCGCATCGAAGCGGCGGTGCGCGCGGTGATGAAGTTCGACTGAAACCGAAAGGATTTTCAGATGACGATATCGCAGGAAGATCGCAAGGCCGGATGGCTGGCGCAAGCGCGGCGCATGGCGGCGCATATCCGCAACAAGACCTCGGACCTTGCGCCCACCACCATGCGCAACGACGTTTCGGTCTATACCGATCCGGTGCGCCACGCTGCCGAGCGGCAGAAATTGTTCCGCGAAACGCCGGTCGTCGCCTGTCTTTCGTCGCAACTTCCCAAGCCGGGCAGCTACCGGCTGTTCGACGAGACCGGCGTTCCCATCGTGGTGGTGCGTAGCAGCGACGGCGAAGTGCGCGCGTTCCTCAATATCTGCATGCATCGCGGCGCGCGGCTGGTGCGTGAGCGCGAAGGCACGGCGAAGCTTTTCACCTGCTGGTTCCACGGCTGGTCGTTCGACAACAAGGGCAAGCTGGCCGCCGTGCCGGAGAAGGATCGCTTCGAAGGCGGGCTGGCGCAAAGCGAGCATCTGATTTCCGTTCCGGCGGCGGAGCGTTACGGCCTCGTCTTCGTGCAGGCGACGCCCGGCAGCACGATGGATATCGACAAGCATCTGGGCTCTTTTGCGCCGGTGCTGGAAGCGCTGGAACTGGATCAATGCGAGCACGTCAAATCCGGCGAGCTGCCGGTGAAGTCCAACTGGAAATACGCGCTGGACACCTATGGCGAGGGTTATCACTTCGCGGCGCTGCACAAGGCGACGCTGGCGCCATACTTCCGCAACGACATCACGGTCTATGACAAGTTCGACCGCCATCACCGCGTCGGCTTCGCCAGCCGCCAGATGGAGGAATGGGCGTTCAAGCCGGAAGAGGAATGGCCGCTGAGCGGGCCGAGTGGCATCCACTATCTCTATCCCAACACGATCATCTTCGTGGGCTCGGTGCGGCCGGGTTACAGCTACACCACCTTGTTCCGGCATTTCCCGGGCGAAGAGGTGGGCGAGACGGTCACGCACAAATCCATCTATGCGCCGCGTGGCGTGAACTCCGACGAATACCGCAAGGAAGTGGAAGCGGGCTTCGACGCCACCGCGCATGTGGTGATCACCGAGGATTACGTCACCGCCGCCGAAGGCTGGCGCAACATGACCATGATGCCCAAGGGGGCGACGGTGGTTTACGGCCGTCAGGAGATCGCATTGCAAAACCAGCATCGCGACATCGCCGAGGGCGCGGGCATGCCGCTCCCCAAAACCGCCATGCAGGAAGCCGCCGAATGAGCCGCAAAAATTCCATTACGGCGCTGGGCGAGGTGATGCAGCTTGCCTATGTGCCCGCCGATTTCGACGGCGCGCTGAAGTTCTGGATCGAGACGATGGGGGCAGGGCCGTTCTTCGCGCTCGATCACGTCAAGCTGGACGACGTGAAATACAAGGGCCAACCGGCGGACATCGATTTCTCGATGGTGCTGGGCTATTGGGGCGACATCCAGATTGAGCTGATCCGCCAGCACAACGCCGCGCCCTCTATATATAAAGAGTGGCGGGACGCGGGCCGCGAGGGCCTGCACCATGTCTGCATTCTGGTGGACGACATGGCCGCCGCGCGCGCCGCCGTGAAAGACGCCGGGGCCGCCATCGCCCAGGAAGGCCGCGTGCCGAACGGCGGCGAGGTGATCTATGTCGATACCGGCGGCGGGCCGGGCACGATGGTCGAAATCCTCAAATCCGCGCCGGGCGGGCGCGAGTTCTTCGCCATGATGCGCGATGCGGCGAAGAATTGGGACGGCAGCAATCCGATAAGGAAACTCGGCTGATGGCGGATCGTCTCAAAGGCAAGGTTGCAATCGTCACCGGCGCCGCCAGCGGCATCGGCGCGGCCACCGCGCGCATCTTCGCCCGCGAAGGCGCGAAGGTCGTCGTCACGGATGTGCAGGACGAGAAGGGCAAGGCGGTCGCGAAAGAGGTCGATGGCATTTTCCTCCATCACGACACATCCGACGAAGCGCAATGGACGAAGGTGCTGGCGGAAACGCGCGGCAAGTTCGGGCGGCTCGATGTGCTGATGAACAATGCCGGCGTCTTCATTCCGCAGACCATCGAGGATTCGACGCTCGATGTCTGGAACAAGGTGCTGGGCATCAACCTCACCGGCGTCATGTTGGGTTGCAAGCACGCCATCGCGGCGATGAAGGCGAATCCCGGCGGGCCGAAAGGCTCCATCGTCAACGTCTCCTCGATCACGGGCTTCATGGGGCTGGCGTCGGCAGCGGCCTACACTGCGTCGAAGGGCGGTGTGCGCTTCCTCACCAAATCCGTCGCCGTACATTGCGCGCGCAACTACCGCACCATCCGCTGCAACTCGCTGCATCCGGGCGCCATCGACACGCCGATGAACCAGGCGGCGTTCGACGCCAGCGGCGACCCCGAAGGCACGCGCAAATATTTCGAGGGGCTGCAACCCATCGGCCGCATGGCGACCGCCGAAGAGATGGGCGAATGCGCGCTGTTCCTGGCCAGCGACGAGTCTTCCTACATGACCGGCGCGGAGCTTCTCGCCGATGGCGGCTGGATCGCCGCCGCCGGACCGCTTTGAAATCATAAGGTGCTTCCATGACCGTCAATCGCCAATGGCTGATCGCGGGCCGTCCGACCGGGCGGCCGCTCAAGGATTCCGATTTCGAGTGGGTGGAAAAGCCCATCCGCGCGCCGGAGCCCGGCGAAGTGCAGCTCAGGACGCTCTTCCTCGGTTTCGATCCGGCGCAGAAAGGGTGGATGGAGAATGTCGGCGGCTATGTCGCGCCGACGGAGATCGGCGAAGTGATGCGCGGCTCGGGCATCGCGGAAGTGGTCAAATCCAATTCCTCGCTGTTCAAGCCCGGCGACAAGGTGATGGGCCAGATCGGCTGGCAGGATCATCCCACCTTTGCGGCGAAGGATCTGCTGAAGGTGGAGGATAACGATCTTCTCTCCGGCAATCTCGGCGTGCTCGGCACCACGGGCATGACGGCGTTCTTCGGCCTCAACAAGATCGGCAAGCCCTTCGCGGGCGATACGATGGTCGTCACCGGCGCGGCGGGGGCGACCGGTTCTGTCGTGGGGCAGATCGGCAAGATCGCGGGCTGCAAGGTGATCGGCGTCGCCGGCGGACCGGACAAATGCAAATGGCTGATCGACGAATTGGGCTTTGACGCGGCCGTCGACTACAAGGCCGGAGGCGTACGCAAGCAGATCAAGGAGTTGGCGCCCGGCGGCATCGACGTGCTGTGGGACAATGTCGGCGGCAAGATCTTCAACGATCTTCTGGGTGAGCTGGCGTTGCATGCGCGCGTCGTCGTCTGCGGTGGCATTTCGCGTTACGAGCTTGGCCAGATGCCTGCGGGGCCGGAGAACTATTTCAACCTCATCTTCAAGCGCGCCACGATGTCCGGCTTCATTGTGCTCGATTTCATGAGCGAATATCCTTGGGCGCGGGCGCGGATCACGCAATGGATCCGCGAGGGCCGTATCAAATACAAGGAAGACGTGCAGCACGGGCTTGAGAACGCGCCGCGCACGCTGATGCGCCTGTTCGGCGGCGAGAATTTCGGCAAGCAGCTTTTGAAAGTCGCTTAGTGCCCATCGTCCGCTACGGGGAGAAGCTCAACGTCCTCGTCGCGGCGAAGGGCCATCCCTATCTGCGCGATCCGTTCATGGCGATGTTCGACGAGATGGAAGGCGTGAGCGCCTCGCTGGTCGAGCAGCCTGCCGTGCAGAGCCTCATGAATCCCGAAGGCGTGAAGGGCTTCGACGCGCTGGTGCTTTATGACATGCCGGGCATCGACTTCCGCAACGGGGCGCGCTTTGTCGAGCCGTCCGAAGATTTCAAACGCGGGTTTCGCGCGCTGCTGGATTCCGGCTTCGGGATCGTGGCGCTGCACCACGCCATAGCGGGCTGGCCGGCGTGGGAGGAATATGCCGAATTGTTGGGCGGGCGCTTCCTCTACAAGCCGATGAATTTGCGCGGGCAGGCGCGGCCAGATTCCGGCTATCGCCACGATGTGCAGCATGAAATCTCCACCGTCGTGCCGCATCCGGTGCTGGAAGGCATCCCGCCGCGCTTCGCGTTGACGGATGAGCTTTATCTCTCGGAGGTGTTCGAAGATTCCGTGACGCCGCTGCTGCGTTCGGTCCATGCTTTTACGCGCGACAATTTCTATTCCGCGAGTTTGGCGATCTCCGGAACGATGTATTCCCGCGAAGGCTGGCAGCATGAAGACGGCTCCAATCTCGTCGGCTGGGTGAAGCGCGCGCGCAAATCGCCTTTGGTCTATCTGCAGCCCGGCGACGGGCCGCCGACCTACGCCGACGCCAATTATCGCCGCCTCATCGCCAATGCGATCCGCTGGGTGGCATCGCCCGAAGCCAAAGCCTGGGCGCGGGGCTGATCAGCCCGCGGGCGGACGTTTGGCGCTGTCCGACCAGTCCTGCCGCAACGCCCAATCGCGCAGCGTTTCCATTTGGATCGGGATGCGCTTCAGCACTGGCGCCATGTCCACCTCGAAGGGCCGGATCGGCGAATCGTTGTTGAAGTGGTAGAACTCGGCGATGCGCGCTTCCGTCGGCGCGCGCATGGCGTCGGGGAATTCGTCGCCGAACGCTTTCACCAATTCGGCGCTGAAGGCTTCGGGCGTACAAGGATCGTAGCGCACGGGGCGGCCCACTGCCTCGCTCAATATCTGCGCCACCTGCGGCGGCGTCAGCCGCTCCGGACCGCCGATGACGATGCGCGCGCCTTCCATATCCGCGCGCTCCATGGCTGCGATCATGAACTTCGCCACATCGTCGAGGCTGATCCAGTTGGCGCCCAGATCGGGACGGTGCGGATAGACGTATCGGCCTTCATGCACGATGAACGGCCGCGCCCAGTTGGTCAGGAGATTGTCCATGAACAGCACGGGGCGGAACACCGTGAGCGGCACGCCGGTTTGCGCGAAGGCATCCTCCATCTTCACCGCGATGTCGTAGGTGAACTGATCGATGGGCTTTTCGGGAACATAAAGGCTGGTGTTGAAGACCAGCCGCTTCACGCCCGCTTTTTGCGCCGCGCGGCCAAGGCTTGCGATGCGCGCGATGGGATCGCGGGCCTGAATCAGCGGGCGGGTGAAGAACACCACGTCCGCGCCCTTTACCGCGCGCGCCAGAGATTCCGCATCGTCCAGATCGGCGGCCATCACTTCTGTGTTGGCGAAGCGTTCGCCGAGGAATGGATCGCTGCGCCGCGAGATTGCGCGCACGTTGTGGCCCGCTCTCGCCAGTTGGCGAACCTGCGCGAGCCCCTGCCGCCCGCTGGCGCCGAACACCGTCACGAAGCTCATGATACTCTCCTTCGTTCAGTTGACGCGGCGTTCCTTGCCCGCCCAATAGGGCTCGCGCAGTTCGCGGCGCAGAATCTTGCCGCTGGGATTGCGCGGCAGGGCCTCGATGAAATCGACCGATTTCGGCGTCTTGAATCCGGCAATGCGTTCGCGCGCGTAGGCGATGATGTCGTCGGGCTTCGGATCGCGGCCCGGCTTCTTCACCACCACCGCTTTCACCGCTTCGCCCCATTTCTCGTCTGGCACGCCGATCACTGCGACGTCGGCGACATCGGGGTGGCCGTAGATCGCGCTTTCGACTTCGGCGGGATAGACGTTCTCGCCGCCGCTGATGATCATGTCTTTCACGCGGTCATGGATGTAGACGTAACCGTCTTCGTCGACATAGCCAGCGTCGCCGGTGCGCAGCCAGCCATCCTTGTCGATGGTTTTCGCCGTCGCATCCGCCATGTTCCAGTAACCGGCCATGTTGGCGATGGAGCGTGTCGCGATCTCTCCCACCGCGCGCGGCGGCAAGGGATTTCCGGCGTCATCGAGGATCGCGATCTCCACGCCGGGCAGGGGCTTTCCGGCGGAGCGCATGCGCGCATTGCCTTTGGGATCGTGATCTTCCGGGGGCAGGGCGACGATGGTGCCCGTCGTCTCCGTCATGCCGTACATCTGCACGAAGCCGCAGCCGAATACCTCCATGCATTCGCGCAAAAGATCGAGTGGAATGGGAGAGGCGCCATAGAGAATGTATTTCATCCGCGAATAATCGACGTCGCGCGCGCGCGGATTGCGCACCACGATCTGCATGGCGGCCGGCACCATGAATATCTTGCTGATCCTGTCCTGCTCGATGAAATCCAGAACCTTGCCCGGATCGAATTCGCGCGCGACCACGCCCTTGGCGCCGTTCACGATGCCGGTGATGCCCCAGCCCGTGCCGCCGATGTGAAACACCGGCATGGCGACAAGACTCACATCGTCCGCCGACCACTTGTTCCATTCCGCCTGCGTTTCCGGATTCTGGCGGCGCATGCCGAGGATTCCGGAATGGCGGATCATCGCGCCCTTGGGCCGCCCCGTCGTGCCGGAGGTGTAAAGCTGCACGACGACATCGTTCCAATCGATAGTAACGCCCGGCGCCTTGTCGCTCTGCGCGTCGCGCCACGCTTCGTAGGTCGACCATTCCGGCGCGCCGCCTTCCATGGCGACGATGCGGCGGACACTGGGCAGTTCCGGCGCGATTTTGCGCGCAAGCTCAATGAACTCCGGCCCGACGAGCAGAACCTCCGCGCGGCAGTCGTTCACGATGTAGACGATTTCCGGCGGCGCGAGGCGCCAGTTCACCGGCGCCATCACCAGACCGGCCTTCGCCGCGCCGAACAGCGTTTCATAATAATGGTCGCTGTTCTTGCCGAGATAGCAGACGCGCGTGCCTTTCTTCAGGCCCTCTGCGAGCAGGGCGTTCGCGACCTTGTTCGCGTTGGCATTGAACTGCCGGAAACTGGTGCTGCGGCCCTCGAACTGGAAGGCAATCGCATCGCCCCGCGCTTCGGCCTGAATACGCGCCACCTCGCCCAGGGATGCGGCCTCTTTCGCGTCCATCTTCGTCCTCCCTCCGGCCCGGCTCTTGGCGGCCGGGGCACAGAAACAATCTTCTTGTCCTGTATAAGTCAGTGGTGACTTTTTTGTAGAGGCTGATAGGCTGGAAAGCCAACAAAATATGCCGCCCCGGAGTCGCCGTGACCGATCCGATCGCTCCCAATCTGCTGGACCCTTCGGGGCAATATCTGGTCGGCGGCCGCCACAAGCAGAGCGGCCGGTTCGTCTTCCCGTTTCCCTCCGGTCCGGAAGCCGCCGATTACGACAAGCTACCCCTGGCGGACGAAGGCACGCTGTGGTCGTTCACGGTGCAACGCTTCCGGCCGAAATCGCCGCCCTATACCGGCGCGGATGACGAGCGCAGTTTCAAGCCATTCGCGCTTGGCTATGTCGAATTGCCGGGGCAGATCATCGTGGAAACGCGCATCGAAACCGACGATCCGTCGCGCCTGAAGATCGGCATGAAGATGAAACTCGCCGCCGTGCCATTCGCGCGCGCCGCCGGCGATGCGCCGCTGACCTACGCCTTCCGCCCCGCCGCCTGAGGAGAGACCCATGAGCGAAGTCCATATCGTCGGCGCAGGCATCCATCCTTTCGGGCGTCACGACGACAAGAGCGGTCTGGATCAGGGCGTGATCGCGGTGCGCGAAGCGCTGGCGGATGCGGGCATCGAATGGAAAGACATCCAGTTCGCGTTCGGCGGCTCCTCGGCGGCGGGCAATGCCGACGCGATGTTGCCGCGGCTGGGATTGACGGGCATGCAGTTCATCAACGTGGCGAATGGC
>JAFECN010000342.1 GCA_018242145.1 Pseudomonadota bacterium | reverse complement strand
TTCTTCCGCACTTTTGACTTTCGCCTGCCCCTTGCCGTCATAGCCGAAGCGCCGTGTCTTCAACACCGCCGGCCCGCCGATCTTTGCGAAGGCATCGGCGGCATCGTTCGCGGAGTTCACGGCCGCGAAGGGCGCAGTCTTCAGGCCGAGCGCCGTGACGAAGCTCTTTTCGTCAAAGCGGTCCTGTGCGACGGCCAACGCCTTGGCGTTCGGATTGGTCGGCTCGATGGTGGCAAGAACGGCGGCGGCTTTGCTCGGCACATTCTCGAACTCATACGTCACCGCATCGCAGGACGAAGCGAACTTGGCCAGCGCCGCTTCATCTTCATAGGCCGCGACCGTATGGGCATCGCACACTTGAAACGCTGGCGCGTCGGCAACGTCGGAATAGATATGAACCTTCAGCCCCAGCCGCGCCGCGGCCATCGCCAGCATCCGGCCCAGTTGTCCGCCGCCGAGAATCCCGATCGTGCCTCCCGGCGTAACGGGAGCAGAAAGAGGCTTCACGTCGCTCATTTGTCGGAAGGAATATCGGCGACGGCGTCGGTTAGCTTGCGCCGCCAGTTGAGAAGCCGATTGGCAAGCTGTTCGTCCGACAGCGCCAGAATGGCAGCGGCATGCAGCGCGGCGTTCTTGGCGCCAGACTCGCCGATGGCAAAGGTTGCCACCGGAACGCCGCCCGGCATTTGGACGATGGAGAGAAGCGAGTCCATGCCCTTCAGGGCCTTGGACTCCACCGGCACGCCCAAGACCGGCAAGGTCGTCATCGACGCTGCCATGCCCGGCAGATGCGCCGCCCCGCCGGCACCCGCGATGATTACCTTCAGCCCGCGCGCCGCCGCGCCCTTGGCGTAGTTGTAGAGCCGGTCCGGCGTGCGGTGGGCGGAGACGATGCGCGTCTCGTGCGCCACGCCCAGCGTCTCCAGGATTTCCGAAGCGGCCTTGAGCGTGGGCCAGTCCGACTGGCTGCCCATGATGATTCCGACGAGTGGGGTGGTCATGCTTCCTGCGGTGTCCAAAAGGAAGCGGCGGAGTATAGGCATGGAAAGGCGGGAGGAAAGGCCCGGATTCGCCGCGTTAAGACTTTGCTTACCGTAATGACCCCATTTTTAACCATTCCGGGGCAGGTGCTTCGGCAGGGACTGGGGACATGAAGGTCGAAAGAGCAGGAAGCGCGAAGACCGCGCGCCGGGCCGGGGGCTATACCCGCCGCGGCGAGGGCGTGCCCCCCGTCGTTCGGCCCGCAGCGGTGTCGGCCAGCGTGCTGGGCATTCCCGACGAAGAATTCACGCCGCGCGTCCAGAACGCCGTGATGTCGCTCATGGGCGAAGTTGAAGCCATGCGCCGCGAGTTGAACCAGACGCGCGAGCGGCTGAATGAGATGGAGAAGGTCGCCGACCGCGATCACCTTCTGCCGATCCTCAACCGCCGTGCCTTCGTGCGCGAACTGTCGCGCTACATCTCCTTCGCTGTGCGCTACGGCACGCCCGCAAGCCTGCTCTATTTCGACCTCGACGGTTTCAAGCAGGTGAATGACGGGCACGGCCACGCCGCGGGCGATGCGGTGCTGGAGCATTTCGCCGACGTGTTGACGGTCAATGTGCGCGACACCGATGTCGTCGGCCGCCTCGGGGGAGACGAATTCGGCGTCATCCTTAGCCATGCCAATCAGGCGCAGGCGCAGGCCAAGGCGCAATTGCTGGCCGAAGCGCTGCATGACGCGCCGCCGAGCTGGCAGAGCAAGAAAATCCCCATCGGGTTTTCGTTCGGCGCCTTCGAGCTGTCGTCCAGCGACAGCGCCGATCTCGCCATCGCCCGCGCCGACGAGGCGATGTACGCCCACAAGCGCTCTCTGCGTTAGGCGATAATATCCGGCAGAAGCTTGTCGTGGATCTGCGTGATCAGGTCCTTGAGCTGCAGCTTGCGCTTCTTCATGCGCGAGAGTTGAAGCTGGTCGTTCACGCCGGTATCGGCCATCGCCTGAATCGCGGTGTCGAGGTCGCGATGCTCCTGCTGAAGCTCGGCAAGCTTGGCGCGCAACACCTGTTCTTCGGCTTCGGTCATCGGTTCAGCGCTTCGGCTTTGCGTTGCGCCGGCCCTTGGCGAGATCCTCGCCCCAGCGTTTCACGCCCGGCCAATCATAGCCCAGAAGATCGAGCGCCTTGCCGGCAATGTTGTCCACGATGTCCGAAAGCCCGTGCGGCTCGGCATAGAACGCCGGAACCGGCGGCAGGATGATCGCGCCCATCTCGGCAAGCTGGGTGAGCGCGCGCAGATGCCCCACATGCAACGGCGTCTCGCGCACCATCAGGATGAGCGGACGGCGCTCTTTCAGCGTCACGTCGGCGGCGCGGGTGAGAAGATTGGTGGTGACACCGGTCGCGATCTCGGACCATGTGCGCACCGAGCAGGGCGCGATCACCATGCCGGCCGTTTTGTATGTGCCCGATGCGATGGGCGCTGCGATGTCGTTGATGGCATAGACCCTGTCCGCCTTGGCGGCGACCTGCCGGGGGGTGAGGGCGGTTTCGTAGCCGATGGTCATTTCGCCAGGCTTGGACATCACCAGATGCGACTCGATTCCAAGCTCGGAACAGGCTTCGAGCAATCTTATTCCAAAAGCCGCGCCGGAGGCGCCGCTGATCCCGACAACCAGCCGCGGTTCCTGTGCTTTTGCTGAATTTTTGCCCACCATCCGGGTCCGTTTACAGCTTGTGAGCCATGGGTGAAAGAGCCCCGTGACAGCCCCCGGGCTTGGTGATCTAATTTGCCTCCCTTCCAAAGAGAGGTGCATCACATGGCAC
>JAFECN010000341.1 GCA_018242145.1 Pseudomonadota bacterium | reverse complement strand
GACGCTTACATCCAGTCCGGCGGCCGTGGGCTCGGCGCACGCGGCACGGGCACGGTCTATACGCAGCGCGACGGCGTGGACGAAGTGAAGGTCATCGGCCTGCGCCGCAAGATCGCGGAGAGCATGCAGAACTCCAAGCGCCGCATTCCGCATTTCGCCTATGTCGAGGAGATCGACATGACGGAGCTGGAATCGCTGCGCGCGCATCTGAACAAGACCAAGCGCACCGACCAGCCGAAGCTGAACGTGCTGCCGTTCCTGATGCGCGCGCTGGTGAAGGTGCTGCCGCAATATCCGCAGATCAACGCCCGCTTCGACGACGAAGCCGGTGTCGTGCATCGCTATCACGCCGTCCACATCGGCATCGCGACGCAGACGGCGAACGGTCTGATCGTGCCGGTGGTGAAGCATGCCGAAGCCCGCGATGTGTGGGACTCGGCGCTGGAAGTGGCGCGCGTCTCCACCGCGGCGCGGGAGAACAAGGCCGGCAAGGACGAGCTCACCGGCTCCACCATCACCATCACCAGCCTCGGCACCCTGGGCGGCGTGGCGACGACGCCGGTGATCAACTATCCGGAAGTCGGCATCATCGGCCCCAACGCGATCATCGAACGGCCCGTGGTGCGCGACGGCGCGATCGTGGTGCGCAAGATGATGAACCTGTCGTCGTCCTTCGACCACCGCGTGGTCGATGGGTATGACGCCGCGGAGTTCATCCAGAAGATCAAGGCGCGGCTGGAACATCCGGCAATGCTGTTCATGGAGTGATTCCAGGTGTGCGCCGCTCTTTCCTTCGTTCGTCATCGCCCGCTTTATGCGGGCGACCCAACTTCTTTTTGGAAGAAGGAAAATGGGTTGCCCGGACAAGCCGGGCAATGACAGAAATTTTTGAATAGAAAGAACTCCGCCATGCCCGAACGCATCAATACCAAAGTCCTCATCGTCGGCGGCGGGCCGGGAGGCTATGTCGCCGGTATTCGTTGCGGGCAACTCGGTCTCGACACGGTGCTGGTGGAAGCGGCGAAGCTCGGCGGCACCTGCCTCAATATCGGTTGCATTCCCTCCAAGGCGATCATCCATGTCGCTGCGGAATACGAGACGATGGCGCATGCGGCGCAGAAGCCGTTGAATGGAATCTCGCTCGCCGCCGCGCCGAAGATCGACTTCGCCGAAACGGTGAAGTGGAAGGATGCGATCACCAAGCGTCTGAACACCGGCGTTTCCGGCTTGCTCAAGCGCTCCAAGGTCAAGGTGATCGAAGGCTGGGCCACGTTCAGCGATGGCAAGACTTGCACCGTGAAAACCAAAGACGGCGAGCAGACCATCACCGCCGAACATGTCATCCTCGCCAACGGTTCGGTGCCGGTGGAGCTGCCGTTCCTGAAATTCGGCGGCAAGGTGATCTCCTCCACCGAAGCCTTGTCGCTGCCCACCGTGCCGAAGAAGCTGGTCGTGGTCGGTGCCGGTTATATCGGCCTCGAACTCGGCATCGCCTTCCGCAAGCTCGGTGCGGACGTCACCATTGTCGAAGCGCTGGATCGCATCCTGCCGCTCTATGACGCGCAACTCGTTCAGCCCGTCGCCAAATGGCTGGAGAAGAACGGCGTCACGGTGCATCTCGGCGCGAAGGCGAAGGGCGCGAGCAAGACCGGCCTCGATGTCGAATTGAAAGACGGCAGCAAGCTCGATCTTCCGGCGGACAACATTCTCGTCACCGTCGGCCGCAAGCCGCTCACCGAAGGTTGGGGCCTGGAGAACATGGCCGTCGACATGGCAGGCCGCTTCGTGAAGGTGGACAACCAGTGCCGCACCTCGATGAAGAATGTCTGGGCCGTGGGCGATCTCGTCGGCGAGCCGATGCTGGAGCACAAGGCCGCCGCGCAAGGCGACATGGTGGCGGAAATCATCGCGGGCCATGCGCGCGAATTCGATCATCAATATATCCCCGCCGTCTGTTTCACCGAACCGGAGATCGTGTCCGCCGGGATGAGCCCCGCCGAAGCGGGCGAGGACGCCATCGTCGCGATGTTCCCCTTCATGGCGAACGGCCGCGCGCTCAGCATGGATGCGGGCGACAATGGCGGCTTCGTGCGCATCATCGCGCGCAAATTCGATCACAAGGTGCTGGGGATCCAGGCGGTGGGCGCGCATGTGAGTGAGCTGTCCAACGAATTCTCGCTGGCGCTGGAAATGGGCGCGGTGCTGGAGGATATTGCCGGCACCATCCATGTGCATCCCACGCTGGGCGAAGCGTTCCACGAATCCGCCCTGCGCGCTCTGGGCCACGCGATCCATATTTAGAGAGAATTTTTGTTTGGAGTGATTTAGTCCAAACCGTCATGGCCGCCCTTGTGGCGGCCATCCATTTTCCAGAAGTGGTGCCGGACTTGGTTGAGGCTTCTGGAAAATGGATCACCGGGACAAGCCCGGTGATGACGAATAATGGTATGAGATAATGGTATGAGATAGTTCAATCCAAACCAGTTCCAGGGAACGTCCATGACCTACCGCGCACCGCTGACCGACATTGCCCATGCGCTGAAGGTCGCGGGGTTGGACGAACTTGTTGAAACCGGCGCGTTCGACGGCGCGGATTCCGAGACCGTCACCGCGGTTCTGGAAGCGGCGGGGCAATTCACCGAAGGCGTGCTGGCGCCGCTCAATCGCAGCGGCGATCAGGAAGGCGTGCGCCTCGAAAACGGCAAGGTGCGCAGCGCCGCCGGCTTTGCCGCTGCGTGGAAGCAATACGCAGAAGGCGGCTGGACGGGCCTTGCCGCCGATCCCGCGTTCGGCGGGCAGGGCCTGCCGAAGGTGCTGTCGCTTGCCGCATTCGAAATGGCGCATGCCGCGAATATGAGCTTCGCGCTGTGCCCGCTCTTGGGCGAAGGCGCGATCCATCTTCTGTCGTTGCACGGCACCAACCGCCAGCAGGACCTTTATCTGAAGAATCTCGTCTCCGGCGCATGGACCGGAACGATGAACCTCACCGAGCCGCAGGCCGGGTCCGATCTGGCGCTGGTGCGCTGCAAGGCGGAGCCGCACGGCGCGAACTACCGCATCACGGGCCAGAAGATATTCATCACCTGGGGCGATCACGACATGACGGACAACATCGTCCATCTCGTGCTCGCGCGCCTGCCCGATGCGCCGCCGGGCGTGAAAGGCATTTCGCTATTTCTGGTTCCCAAAGTTCTGGTGGGCGATGACGGTAAGCTCGGCGCGGCCAACGCGCTGCGTCCGCTCTCCATCGAGAAGAAGCTCGGCATTCACGCTTCGCCCACCTGCGTGATGGGCTATGAAGGCGCTTATGGCGAGATCGTCGGCAAGCCGGGCGATGGCCTCCCGCTCATGTTCCTGATGATGAATTCCGCGCGGCTCAATGTCGGCATGGAAGGCGTGGGCGTGGCCGAAGCGGCGACGCAGAAGGCTTTGCAATATGCGCGCGAGCGGCGGCAGGGCCGTTCGCCGTGGAGCAAGGATCAGACGGCGCTGATTGTCGATCTGCCGGATGTGCGGCGCATGCTGGCCCTGATGACGGCCAAGACGCAGGCCGCGCGCGCGATCTGTTATGCCACCGCTGTCGCTTCCGACATGGCGAACCACGCCGAATCCGAACATGCGCGCGAGGCCGCCAAGTTGCGCGAGGATATTCTGGTGCCCATCGCCAAGGCATGGAGCACCGATGTGGCGGTGGAAGTCGCGTCGCTGGGCGTGCAGGTGCATGGCGGCGCGGGCTTCATCGAGGAAACCGGCGCCGCGCAATTCTATCGCGACGCGCGCATCACGCCGATCTATGAAGGCACCAATGGCATCCAGGCGATGGACCTGGCGGGCCGCAAGCTCGGACTGGAGAACGGCAAGGCCGCGCGTGATCTGCTGATCGAAATGCGGTCCACCCAGATCGCGGACAAGACCATCGCCGCGCATTTATCCGATGCTATCGCCGCCTGCGAACGCGCGACGGACTGGATGCTCGCCAACCGCGGCACGCCGGACGCGCTGGGCGCGGCGACGACCTATCTGAAGTTGATGGGCGATACCGTCGGCGGCTGGATGCTGGCGAAAGGCGCGGATGACGCCGCGCGCCTCGGGTTGGCGCGGTTCTATGCGTCGCAGGTTCTCACATTGGCGGGAGGTCTGGCGGATACCGTCGAATCCGGTTCCGCCGGTCTCGAGAATGCCGCTATTCTCGGCGCCTGATATTGGGAACGGAGAACGGCGATGAAACTCACAGGCGGATGTTATTGCGGGCAGCTTCGCTATGAAGCCGAAGGCGAGCCGATGCTCAAGGCGCAGTGCCATTGCCGCGAGTGCCAATACATCACCGGCGGCGCGCCCAACATGTTCATGCTGATGCCGGTCGCGGGGTTTCGCTACACCAAGGGTGAGCCGAAAAAGTTCTCGCGCAGCGATCTGGAGAAGCCGGTGACGCGCGAGTTCTGCGCCAACTGCGGCACGCACATCGTCACCCATCCCAATGGCGTGCCCGGCATGCTGGTGCTGAAGATCGGAACGCTGGACGATCCCAAACAATATGACGGCCCGCGCATGGCGATCTACACCATCGACAAGCAGCCATTCCACATGGTGCCGGACGGCATCCCCAGCTTCGAGCGGGTGCCGGGGTAGGGCCTAAGCCA
Source organism: Pseudomonadota bacterium (assembly GCA_018242145.1). Lineage (GTDB taxonomy): Bacteria > Pseudomonadota > Alphaproteobacteria > Micropepsales > Micropepsaceae > Rhizomicrobium. Next base: position 1,289 of record JAFECN010000341.1, on the reverse strand, counting down.
CCTCAAACGCAATCGGCAGTTTCTTCGGGCCGCTGACGAAGACGCTTTGGCTGTTCTTCGGCTCGCCGTTCAGCTTCACCGATTTCAGGCGCGGCAGCAGCTCTTCATAAAGAATCCGCATCTCCATCTTCGCCAGATGCTGGCCGATGCAGACATGCGCGCCATATCCGAACGAAATGTGCTTGTTGGGGCTGCGGGTGGCATCGAAGGTGAACGGGTTCGCGAACACCTCTTCGTCGCGGTTGCCCGAGGCGTAGCACAGCATCAGCCAGTCGCCCTTGGCGATCTTGCGGCCGCGCAACTCGGTGTCTTCGGTGGCCGAGCGCATGAAATGCTTCACCGGCGTGGTGTAGCGGATGGCTTCGTCGATCAGGCCGGGGATCAGCGACGGATCGGCCTTCACCTTCGCGAACTGCGCCGGATCGTTGCACAGCGCCCATAGCGCGCCTGCGGTGGAGGATGAAGTTGTGTCATGCCCCGCCGTGGCCACGATCACATAATAAGAGAGCGCCTCGAATTCGCTGATCGGCTCGCCGTTGATCTTGCTGTTGGCGATGACGGAAGCCAGATCGTCTTTCGGATGGGCCCGGCGGTCCGCGGTGATCTTGGCGAAGTATTGGTAGAAATCCATCAGCACGCCCTGAATGGCGGCGAGCGCTTTCTGCGGGTCTGTCTCCTGCGGCGCGCGGCCGAGATCGGGATCGGTCGAGCCGAACAGTTCCTGCGTCAGCATCAGCATGCGCGGCTCGTCTTCCTCCGGCACGCCGAGGATCTCCATGACGACATGCAGGGGATAGTGCAACGCGACCTCGTTGACGAAGTCGCATTGGCCGCCCTTCGCCAGCATCTTGTCCACCGATGCGCGCGCGATGCGGCGGATGCGTTCTTCCAGAGTTTTCACGTTCTGCGGCAGGAACCAGCTCTGCGTCAGCACGCGGTATTTGGGATGATCCGGCGCATCCATCTGCACGAGGGAGCGGACGAGGTGCGGCGAGCCACCCGTCATCTCGCGCACTTTCTGGTCGCCTTCCTTGTTGGTCAGCGTGGTCTGCCGGTCGCCATTGTGGAACAGCGCGTTCTGGCGGCTTACCTCCAGAATGTCGGCATGTTTGGTCACCACCCAGAACGGATCGTAGCCTTCCACTTCTGCGCGGCCGAGCGGATTGTTCGCGCGCAGCCATTTGTAGGAATCGTGGATGGTGTGATCCGCATAGGATTTCGGATCGACCAGCGTGATCGCGATGTCGGCGGGAATGGTTTCGGCGGTGCTCATCTAATCCTCACTATTT
>JAFECN010000340.1 GCA_018242145.1 Pseudomonadota bacterium | reverse complement strand
TTCGCTCGCGATTGTCGGGTGGAAGATGCTCACGGGCGAGTTGCCGTTCTCCGCGGAATCGCCCCACGCCGTGATGTATTTGATCGTGAGTGGTGAGCCCAATACAGGGCAATCCATGCGCCCGGCCTTAGCGCAGGTGTTCGCCCGGGCGCTCGCCAAAGATCCGGCGCAGCGGTTCGCGAGTTGCGTGGAATTTGTGGAAACGCTGGCGCAAGCGGCGTCGCTTCCCGGCGCGGCCACAAGCCGCCCGGAGCCGCCGCGCATGCCTCCGCCCGCGCCAGCGCCGGTGGCCACACAGCAGCGAACATCGCCCACCGTGGCGCCGGTTCCGGTGGAGCCGCCGTCTGCTCCCGTGCCGCAGGCGCGCTCCGCTCCCACTGCGATGATCTTGGTGGCGGTGATGCTGGTCGGGTTGCTGGGCCTGGGCGGATGGTGGTGGAAGTCGCGCAGCGGCGCTGCGGAATCGTCTACCCCGAGCGACGGAAGATCTTCGAGCGACGGCAAATCGTCGCGCCCCGTAACAGGCAAAGGGTCGCCGCTAATCAAGGCGATGAACGATGGCCGAATGGACGAAGCCAAGGGGCTGATTGCGGCTGGCAAATACATTAACGATGCGGATGAGAATGGCAACACGCCGCTGATGATCGCGGCGGACGGTTCGCCTTACTTTCCCGACAATGCGCCGATTGTGGAGTCTCTGCTGAACGCCAAAGCAACCGTGGATGCCCAGGATAGCCGTGGCCGCACCGCGTTGTATCGTGCGGCAGGCGAAGGCAAGGCGGACGCGGTGCGCCTGCTGCTGGCGCGTGAGGCGAACCCCAATCAGAAAGCGGCTGACGGTTCCACAGTGTTGCTGGAGGCCGCCTTGTTCGGCCGGGTTCCGGTAGTGAAGCTGCTGTTGGACGCAGGGGCGAAGCTAGCAACGCCCAATGCGCAAGGCGACACCGCGCTGATGATCGCCGCGGAGGGTGGACCATACCTGCCGGACAACGCGCCGTTCGTCGAATACCTGATCGGCAAAGGCGCCGCTCTGGAAGCAAAAGACTCTCGAGGACGCACCGCTTTGTTCCGCGCGGCCACTGCGGGCAAAGAGGAAGCGGTTCGCGTGCTCACCGAGCATAAGGCGGACGTGAACGCGCGCGACATGAACGGCGCCACGCCGCTCATGGAAGCCGTGATGTTCGGCAAGGAACCCGTGATGAAATACCTGCTGCAACATGGCGGAGAGGTGAATCGGCCGGATTCACAGGGCAACACGGCCCTGATGATCGCCGCGGAAGGCGGCCCGTATCTGCCGGACAATGAACCCTACGTGCGGGCGCTGATAGCCGCTGGCGCCACAGTAGATGCGCGTGATCAGCGCGGGCGGACGCCGCTGTTTCGCGCAGCGGAAGGCGGGCGCGTTGAAGCCATCCAGGCGCTGGTTGAAAAGAAGGCCAACGTCAACGCGAAGACCACCGAGGGCGTTACGCCATTGCTCGTGGCGTCCACATACGGCAAGATCGACGCGGTGAAGCTGTTGCTCAAGAGCGGCGCGCAACCGAACCTGGCCGATGCGAATGGCACCACGCCGCTGATGGCCGCGTCAGAGAAAAGCAGTTACATTACGGATCCCGATACGTTGGTGAAGCTGCTGCTGGGCGGCGGGGCCAATGCCGATCTGAAGGATCAACGCGGGCGCACGGCGCTCGCGCGTGCTACCGAGACGAGTAATGATCCGGTCATCGCACTGCTCAAGAAAGGGCGCTAGCTAACGGGAGAACATTTTGCGAGCCTCGGCGTGCGAGGGGGCAGTGGGCTCAGGCTGTTGCGACAGGTACTTATCGAGCAGCGCCTTTGCTCGCGCGGGTTCCTTGTCCGCTTCGTGCAACGCTTTCGCGGCCTGAAGGTGCGGACGCAGATCATCGGGGATCTGCGCTTCCGATTTGCGAAGCCATTCTTCCATGTGCGCCAGATCGCCGAGGCGGGCGGCACAGGTGGCGAGAATGGCGTAAGGCTCAATCCGATCAGGCTTGAGCTTGTGAGCGGCGAGCGCTGGGCCTTGGGCCTCCGCGCATTTCTCCTTCGCGAGATGGCGGGCGTAGGCAAGTTGCGCCGGAAAGTTCTTGGCATCGGCCGCCGCGGCTTGGCGGTACAGGTTTTCTAACCGCTCCGGGTGTTTTTCCAGTTCCGCTAACCGCGCTTCGGCCAGCCAGCCGCGCGGAGGGTCGAGCGCGCGGATACGGTCCGGCATTTCGCGAGCCTTGCCTTTATCGCCGCCAATCAAGCCCGGCGCCATGTGGTAGTAGAGCATCAGTACGAAAAGAGAATCGACATGGTTGGGGTCAAGGGCGAGCGCGGCGTCCATGGCCTTCTTTGTCTTGCGGCCGAGGAATGGCTGCCGGAAGATCGAGGCCTGCTGCGCCTGCGTGCCGTACACTTCGCACAACAGGAATTGCAGATCGGCGTTGCCGGGTTCACGGGCGGCGGCGCGTTCAGCAAAATTGGCGGCGGTGTCCAGTTCTTTGTAGGCCAGCGCCACTTTCGCCACCAAAGCGAGCGTGGAGGCATCCTCAGGGTTTGAGGGCAGGGCGGCGCGGGCGCGTTTGAAATGACCGTTCTCAACCAGGGCGGCGAGGTCCGTGTTCGGCGCCGCCGCCGCGAGAGCGGCGAGTAGGAATAGGGCGATCATTCGCTCCACCAATGATAGACAGGTGAAGGTCTACTTCGCGACGAAGTCAATGCAATCCTTGGCGGAACGGAATGCTCTAGGACGGTTGAACCGGCGATGGCCGCCGTGCAGGCAATCGCGTTCGGCCGTGGGTGGGCCGAAGGGCGGGTGAAGGTCCAGACGGGCGAACCGGGTCCACATACGGTCGATCGAGGATATATCCGGGATGCCGGCATGGGAGTACACACCGTAGCGGAGGTGGAGCGGATGGCCGGGCGTGATCTCGACGGCTTGTTTGGTGGATAGCATCGCGCCCATCCAGCCATCGGCACGAACGTGAAAGGGTGACGGGTGCGACGGATTCATCGGATGATCGAACAGGGCGATGCCTTCTTCGGCTTGCGCCATTACTGTGCCAGAACAATCGGTCCATCTGGCCGGTTTGCGAAAGATCGCCGGTTCGCCCTGCCCGCCTTCTGAGTTGCGCAGTCGGCCGTTGCCGAAATGCTCTGAGATCCACTTGGAGACTCGAACGCCGATGGGCCCGAAGCCCGATTGGGCGAACACGGCTTTGGAGTTGACGGCGTCGAGCGTAAGGTCCAAGACGAGCAGCCACTCTTTGCCTTCGAGCGGATAGGCCCAGGTTTCGCGCTTCTCGGAGAGAATACTTCGGCCGTCCGCAGCCTTCCACACGCCTTCCGATAGCACTCCGGCGCGGTCTTCTTCGTCGAACAGGTCAACAACGCGATCCACGGCGATGGTTCCGCAGTTTTTGCCGCGGTCGCTCCAGAAATCGACGCCGTTTACGTCGCTGTAGGAAATCCAGACGGAATTGTGATGGCTGTGGCCGTATGGGTCGCCCGGATGCCCCATGCGCGTGAGCGTGCGGCCGGAGGGGCTGGCGATGGGGTAAACAAAAGGCCGCCGAAGGCTCTTGCCGTAGTGAAAACGCGCGATTTCCTGGCTATCGCGCTGGAAAGAAACCTGGTCGTAGGGCTCCGGGACAGCTTGCATCCTCGGGATGCGGAAGGGTGCGGCGGCGAGCGCGAGAAGTTGCCGGCGCGAAAATCCCGGGGTCACGGTCGGGAGGCGGCGCGGAAGATATTGATGTTGCCGGAGATGGTTCGCAGGTGGACATGCGGGGCGCCGTTGCGGCGGCGCTGCAAATCGCGGCGAAAACTCGGGCCCCGGGAGTTGATGGACCCGTACAAGGTGGTGGCCTCAATCGAGGCGGGACTCCGGTCCGGCAGGGCGAGCGTGACGCTGCCGTTCACGGTTTCCAAGGTAGATGGCGGAGCGTCGGAAGCGGGACTAAGGCGGGCGGTGATGGATCCGTTAACGGCGCGCGCTTGGAGCGACGAAGACGTTTCGATATCGATGTTACCGTTCACGGTTTCCGCGTCCACCGGAGATTCGAGACCGTGAGCCTCCACCTTGCCGTTGGCAGTGCGGCCGACGAACCGGACGCCGGCGGGGACCCGAACGCGGTAATCCACCTCAGCCACGGTCGCGGCTGGTTGAAGAGTTTGAATCGTAGCGCCGCCATCGTGCTCAACCACAGAGAC
>JAFECN010000033.1 GCA_018242145.1 Pseudomonadota bacterium | reverse complement strand
GTCCGGCGCGGGCTCAGGCAGCACTTCCTGCCCTTGCGCGGAATCGAGCGCCTTCTGCGCATAGGTGTTCACCAGATCGCCGACCTCGGCGCTGCCGCCGGAGAGCGACAGGGTGCTGTCCGCGTCGAAAGCGCTGCTCGAATCGCTGCCTTCCTCGCCGAAGGAGCGCGCGAGATAGGAATAATCCTTGAAAAGCGCCTTGGAGAAATCCGAGCCGACGGGCTGGGCCTGATCGAGGTCGTCCAGCAATCCGTTGCTGACACAGCCCGCCAGAGCCAGGGCAGCGGCGACCACGGCGATGCGGCCGATGCGGGATAGGGCGAGCGTCATTGCCGGGATTCTCCTGCTCATGCGATGGGGGCCGGTCCCGGACGGAACCGGTGGGAATTGCCGGCCGATCCTATAACCCGCGCCGCCCCGGAGGTTAAGCCCCGGCCGGTAATCCTTTCTTAAGGCTGATGGCCGGGACGCGGCAGTAACCTCTTGTTGACCCTTCGCGCCGTAAAAATAGGGCGATTGTTTCTGAGGTCCGCCTTTTCTGGCGGCACTATGGATGGCGACTGACAAGGAAGAGATGGTCGCGAAGGCCCGCGCGGAACGGCGGCGCTACAAGCGCGTGCCGGTCTCGCTGTCGGGGCGTCTCTTCGTTCCGTCCGAAAGCCGCGAGGCCCATTGCAAAATTGCCGACATGTCACCCGGCGGCGCGCGCATCACGACCGATGTCGTTCCGGCGCTGGGAACGCAGGTGGTGGTCTATATCGATGGCTTCGGCCGCTTCGAGGGCGTGGTTACGCGCCCCGACGATGCGGGTTTCGGCATCCAGTTCAACTGCTCGCAGCACAAGCGCGAGCGCGTCGCCGAACAGCTCACGCTTTATCTCAACGGCGGCAATCTCAGCGAATCCACGCTGCGCCGCCACGACCGCGAGCCCACCAGGGGCCTCGCGCGCTTCACCCGTGCCAATGGCGACGTGGTGAATTGCGAAGTGCTCGATCTTTCGCTTTCGGGCGTTTCGCTGGCAACGGACGTGCGTCCGCCCGTGGGTGAGTTCGTGCTGATCGGCCAGATGGCGGGCCGCGTCGCGCGGCATCACGAGAACGGCATCGGCATCGAGTTCGTGGCGCAGGAAAAAGCCGCGCCTGCCGAGCATCCCAAGCCCCGGCTCTTCGTCGCGCGTTAGAACGCGATTTTCTCAAATAGAACCGAACCAACTTTGTCATCGCCCGCTTTAATGCGGGCGACCCAATTTCCTGTTCGAAGAAAATGGGTTGCCCGGACAAGCCGGGCAATGACAACGCTTAAAAATTGGAAATTGGACGATCTAAATCGTCTTCCTTGTTTTTGCGGAGGCTTTGGCCTTCTTCTTCGTCAGGCCCGCTGCGATCAGACGATAGGAGCGCTCCAGATAGGCTTTGAGTTCGCTGTCTTTCAACGCCGACAACCGCTCCAGCTTCACCCATTGATTGCGCGCCATATAGGGCGCTTGGACGATGCCTTTTTGCTGGGTGAGAATGTCGAAGCTGGTTTCGCCGGCCTTGAACGTCAGTCCGGGCTCGGCGTCGCCGGAGCCGCCGACGATCGCGAAGACCTTGCCGCCGATCTTGTAAACATGATGATCGCCCCACTGCACGACCATGGTCGTATGCCGGAGCGACTTCAGGAATTTCTCGACGTCCTTGTAGGTCACGCCTTCGGTTCTTTGACGCCAAGCGCCGCGCGTGCCCGCTTGCGATGCGTTTCGCTGATATGCCGCGACACCAGCCCGATGGCCATGGCGAGCACCGCCGCGTCGTCGGTGAAACCGAAGCCCGCGATGAAATCGGGTATCGCATCGAACGGCATCACGAAGTAAGCGAGGGCGGCGAACAGAACGCCTTTCACCTTGGTGGGCGTGGCCGGATCGATGGCACAGTAATACGCCGCCGCCAGATCCTCCGCGAAAGGAATGTTGCCCGCGAGCTTGAGCAGTTTCTGCCAGAAGCTCTTCTCGACGATGCGCTCGTTGCGCGCGATCACCGCCGGCAACTGATAAGACGCGGGATTGGGAAGGTCGCTTTGCATGGGCGCATTATCTGCCATGCGGCGGTGGCGGAAAAGTGTCATTGCGCAGGCCGCTGCGGTGCCGGAAAATCGGGAAAACACGGGAAATCCGCCATGGTCGATATCGCCTCCCTGCGCCAGCCGCTCGCCCAGACTCTGGGAATCGAAATCCTCGAAGCCACGAAAGAAAAGGTGGTGGGCCGTCTGAAGGTGCGCCCGGAGATCTGCACCTCCGGCCACATCCTGCATGGCGGCGCCATCATGGCGTTTGCCGACACGCTGGGCGCGACGGGGGCGTTCCTGAATCTGCCCGAAGGCGCGGGTACCACCACCATCGAGAGCAAGACGAATTTCATCGGCGGCGCCAAGGAAGGCACCACCGTCATGGCGGAATCCACGCCCGTTCACATCGGCCGCCGCACCAGCGTGTGGACGACGAAAATCACGCGGGAAGACGGAAAACTCGTGGCCATCGTCACGCAAAGCCAGATGGTTCTGATCTGAAAATCCCTTCCCCCACGTCAGACTTTGCGTGTTTCCCGCTGCGCGGCTAAGAGTCTGCCAGCTTTCAGCGCCAAAGATTTCAGGAAGGACAGAACATGGAACTCAGTTCAAAAATCTCCGCCGTCGTCACCGGCGGCGCATCGGGTCTCGGCGAAGCGACCTCGCGCCTGCTCGCCAAGAGCGGCGTGAAGGTCGCGATCTTCGACATGCAGAAAGACAAGGGCGAGAAAGTCGCCTCCGAAATCGGCGGCGTGTTCTGCGAAGTGAACGTGACCAACGACGAAAGCGTCGCGGCGGGCTTCGCGAAAGCGCGCGCCGCCAACGGGCAGGAGCGCATCCTCGTAAACTGCGCCGGCACCGGCAACGCGCAGAAGACGGCCTCGCGCGACAAGAAGACGGGCGAGATCAAGTTCTTCGCCGCCAAGGATTTCGACCGCATCATCCAGATCAACCTCGTCGGCACCTATCGCTGCATCGCGATGAGTGCGGCGGGCATGCTGACGCTCGATCCGCTCGAAGGCGGTGAGCGCGGTGCGATCGTCAACACCGCGTCGGTCGCGGCGCAAGATGGCCAGATCGGCCAGGCGTCCTACACGGCGTCGAAAGCCGGCATCAACGGCCTGACTTTGGTTGTCGCGCGCGATCTGGCGCAGGAAGGCATCCGCTGCAACACGATCATGCCGGGCCTGTTCAACACGCCGCTTCTTGCCGGTGCGCCGGAGCAGGTGAAGCAGGCGCTGGGCGCGCAGGTGCCGTTCCCGCCGCGTCTCGGCAATCCGCCGGAATACGCCAGCCTCGCGGTGCAGATGATCACC
>JAFECN010000339.1 GCA_018242145.1 Pseudomonadota bacterium | reverse complement strand
GAACTCCAGCTTCAGAAGGATGTCCGCTTTCGCGCCCGCTTCCCTGGGCAGGCGATGCAGGCGCACCAGCGGCGTGTCGCCGATGGTGTCGGTGATGGAATTGTAGATGTGCCCGCGGCCGGGTTTGCGGTCTGCCATTTTTATCTCCTAACCATTACTTGTCATGGCCCGCGAATGCGGGCCATCCAGTTGAAGTCTTCGCTTCTGTTTCAGATGTGTATCGTGTTTCATTCTCCAACATAGAGAAAGGTGTCACCTGGTTGGCCCGCATTCGCGGGCCATGACAGTCAGATCGTGAAATCGGCGGTGACGCGGGAGGCGCCGCAATCGACCCCGGCGGCGCGCGCCTGCGCGCAGAGGTCTTCGATGGAGATGGCATCCAGTTGCGCCATCACCTGATCCTGCAGCTTGGCGATCAGGGGCGTGACCACGCGCGTGCCGAGTTCGGACCTTGGTTCAGGATTCTCCGCCTCGCCATCGTCAATGGCTTCGGCCACGCGCACCACATCGCCGATGGAGATGCGGCGCCGCTCGCGCGCGAGGCGATAGCCGCCGCGCGGGCCGCGCACGCCTTTCAGGACGCCAGCGCGGACAAGCTGCTGCATCACCTGTTCGAGATAACGCTGCGGCACGCCTTGGCGCGCGGTGATTTCCTTCGCCTGCACGGGTTCGGGCCGCGCGTTGAAGGCGATGTCGATGACGGCTTCGAGGGCCAGCATGGTTTTTCGGGAAAGTTTCAACATGGGTCTGCTCAGTTCTGCTTGATGTGGAGTCCGGTGGAGCCGAAGCCACCCGCGCCGCGCTCCGTGGCGCCGAGTTCGCGGACTTCGACAAATGTTGCGTGTTCGTGGCGCGCGATCACCATCTGCGCGATCTTGGTTCCGCGTTTGATGGGGAATGGCGTATCGCCGTGGTTGATGAGGATGACCTTGATCTCGCCGCGATAATCGCTGTCGATCGTGCCGGGCGTGTTCAAACAGGTGATGCCGTGGTTGAGCGCGAGGCCGGAGCGCGGGCGTACTTGTGCTTCAAAGCCATGCGGGACGGCCAGCGCGATGCCGGTGGGAATGGCGACGCGCGCGCCGGGCTTTAGTTCGGTGTCGGCGTCGATAGCGGCGAGCAGGTCGAGCCCGGCCGCGCCTTCGGTGGCGTAGGCCGGAAGCGGCAGGTCTTTCGCGTGGGGCAAACGGAGGATTTCGATCTTCACGCGGCGCGGCCTTTCAATGCGTCCGCGATGCGCGCGGCGAGGCGGGTGCCGACGTCGCGCTTGTCGAGTTCGGGCCAATCCTCCACGCCGTCGCGGCTGACAAGATGAATCGTGTTTTTGTCGCCGCCCATGATGCCGGTCGAAGGCGAGACGTCGTTTGCCACGATCCAGTCCGCATTCTTCTTCGCGAGCTTGGTTTTTGCGTTGACGATCACGTCGTCCGTCTCCGCCGCAAAGCCGATGACGAGGCGCGGGCGCTTCGCGCCATTGCCGATGGTGGCCAGGATGTCCGGGTTCTGCGTGAGCTTGATGTCCGGCACGCTGCCGCCTTCGCGTTTCTTCATCTTGTTGTTGGCGATCACATCGGGCCGCCAGTCGGCGACGGCGGCGGTGAACACGCCGACATCGGCGGGCAGGGCGCTTTCGCACGCCGCGAGCATTTCGCGCGCGGTCGTCACCTTCACCAGCGTCACGCGGCGGGGAGCGGCCAACTCGACCGGGCCGGAAACGAGGATCGTGTCCGCGCCAGCCTTCGCGAGCGCGTCCGCGATGGCATAGCCCTGCTTGCCGGAGGAGCGGTTGGCGATGAAGCGCACCGGATCGAGCGGCTCCTGCGTGGGGCCCGCCGTGACCAGCGCTTTAACCCCGGCCAAAGGGCCGGATGCGCCCTGCGCCAGCGCAGCCTCTATCGCATCGGCAATCTCGTTCGGCTCCGCCATGCGGCCGGGGCCGTACTCGCCGCACGCCATTTCGCCGTCGTTGGGGCCGACGAAGAGCACGCCGTCTTTTTTGAGCGTCGCAAGATTGCGCTGCGTGGAGGGCGCGTTCCACATGCGCACATTCATCGCGGGGGCCATCAGCACACGCTTGTCGGTGGCGAGCAGCGTCGTAGAAGCGAGATCGTTGGCGAGGCCGTTCGCCATCTTCGCCATGATGTCCGCGGTTGCAGGCGCGACGACGACGAGATCGGTCGACCGCGAAAGCTGGATGTGCCCCATCTCGGATTCATCGGTGAGACTGAACAGATCCTGGAAAACTTTTTCGCCGGTCAATGACGCCACGGAAAGCGGGGTGACGAAGTGTTCGCCTGCCTTTGTGAGGATCGCGCGCGTGGAGATTCCGCGCTCGCGAAGGCGGCGGATAAGCTCAAGGCTCTTGTAGGCCGCGATGCCGCCGCCGATGATGAGAAGAACGCTATTGCCACGCATGGCCGAACCCCTTGCCGGGAAAATCCCGCGAATAAGGGGAGTTTATAACGAATAACGAGTGCGAAGTGTAGATACTTCCACCAGGGAGCCAACGCCATGAATATACAGGTGAAATCCGACCTTCCCCCGTTCAAGCCGCTGCCGCAGAAGGCGCCCGACATCGCCGTGGAGCGCAAATCCGACGGCACGGTGTATATCCGCTCGAACCACCCCTTGGGGCAGATGCCGCGCTCTATTGCGCATCTGTTCGAGGAAAAGGCGGCGGCGCATCCGGATCGCAACTTCATCGGGCAGCGCCAGATGCTGCCGGACGGCAAAACCGGCGACTGGACATACATCACCTATGGCGAAGCCAATGCGCGCGCCAACGCGGTGGCGCAGGCGTTGCTCAATCGCGGCCTCGGTCCAGACAAGCCGCTGATGGTGCTGTCCGGCAATTCCATTCCGCATGCGATCATGATGCTGGGCGCGATGAAGGCGCGCGTGCCGATTGCGCCGGTGAGCGTGGCTTACTCGCTGATGAGCGGCGATCACTCCAAGCTCAAGCATGTCTTCGAGATCACCAAGCCGAAAATGATTTTAGCAGAGCAGGGGCCGATGTATGCCCGCGCGCTAGCCGCGTTGCCGCTGGACGGCGTGGATGTCGTGACGGTCATGCCGATCCCGGATCGCGCGACGACGGCCTATGACGATCTCGTCAAGACGAATGTGTCGAACGACGTGACCGCATCGGTGGACAAGGTGAACCACGATACGGTGGCGAAATACCTCTTCACTTCCGGCTCCACGGGCATGCCCAAGGGCGTGATCCAGACGCATGGCATGATGTGCGCCACCATCGCGGCCAGCGAGGGCCTGCGCGTCGAGGACCCCGATCCCAACGAGATTCCGCAGAGCCTCGAATGGATGCCATGGAACCATATCTCCGCGGGCAATATCGGCTTCAACGGCAACATCAACGCCGGCGGCACGGTGCATCTGGACATGGGCAAGCCGATCCCCGGCATGTTCGACGAGACGATCCGCAATCTGCGCGAAATCTCGCCGCTGGTGTTCGGCAGTGCGCCGATTGCATTCGGCTGGCTGGCGGATGCGATGGAGCGCGATTCCCAGTTGCGCGACAATTTCTTCAAGAAGATGCGTTATGTCGGTTACGGCGGCGCAACGCTGTCACAGGATATCTATGAACGCATTCAGGCGCTGTCGATCGCGGCCACCGGTATGCGCATTCCGCTGACCACCATGTACGGCGCGACGGAAACGCAAGGCGTGACCGTGGTGCATTGGCTGACGGAGCGTGTCGGCCTGATCGGGTTGCCGCTGCCGGGTATCACGCTGAAGCTGGTGCCGAACGGGCAGAAATACGAAGTGCGGGTGAAAGGCCCGACGGTCACGCCCGGTTATCACAACCGCCCCGATCTCACCGCCAAGGTGTTCGACGAAGAGGGCTATTACAGCCTCGGCGACGCCGCGAAATTCCTGGACGAGAACGATCCGGCGCAAGGCCTCGTTTTCGACGGCCGGGTGACGGAGGATTTCAAGCTCGACAGCGGCACATGGGTGTCCGTGGGCACGCTGCGCGCGCAGGCCGTGGGCGCTGCATCGCCGCTTATCCAGGACTGCGTGGTGTGCGGGCAGGACAAGCCGTTCGTCGGGCTGCTGGCATGGCCGGTGATGGCGGCGGCGAAGGAGATCGCGGGCGATCCGTCGCTGTCGGGACCGGAGGCGATTGTGGCCGCGCCCAAGGTGCGCGCCTTCGTGCAGAAGGCATTCGCCGCGCACAACAAGCAGAGCGGCGGATCGTCCGGCCGCATCAAGCGCGTGATCCTGATGACGGAGCCGCCGTCGGTGGACGGGCACGAGATCACCGACAAGGGCTATGTGAACCAGCGTGCGACGATGGAGCGCCGCGCCGATCTGGCGGCCAAGCTCTACCAGAACCCGCCGCCGCCGGAGGTGATCGAAATTCCGTGACGGTCACGCCGCGCGCCATCCTGGACTTCTGGACCGATCACGTCGGCGAGACGCGCTGGTATGCGGCGGAGCCTGCGCTGGATGACGAGATCCGCGCGCGCTACGAAAGCCTGTGGCGCGCGGCGCGCGACGGAAAGCTCTCCGATTGGGAGCGCACGGCGGAGAGCGCATTGGCGCTTTTGATCGTGCTCGATCAGTTTCCGCGTAACATGTTTCGCGGGAAGGCCGATGCGTTCGCGACCGACGCGCAGGCGCGCGGCGTGGCGGATCGCGCGATCGCAAACGGATTCGATCTGAAGATCGCGCCGCCCTTGCGGCAGTTCTTCTATCTGCCGTTCGAACATTCGGAGACCATGGCCGACCAGAACCGCTCTCTCGCGCTGTTCGGCGAGCGCATGGGCAAGGATCACTACACCTATCCCTATGCCCTGGAGCATCGCGCGGAGATCGAGCGCTTCGGCCGTTTCCCGAGCCGCAATGCGCAGCTTGGCCGTGCTGCAACGCCCGAAGAGGCGGAATTCCTGCGCCGCAAGGCTTAACGCGGAATGAATGCGGCCTTAAGGGCTTGCTTACCTCGCTGCGCCTATTCTGTCCCTTATGAGAACGGGCGATCTTTGCCAGCTTGCCGCGGAACTTGCCTTCGAACATGGCGAGGATGCGGTGGATTATGCGCGCCGCGCCGTGGTCGCGCTGGAATGCGAAGGCGAGGATGAGCGCGCGCAGTTCTGGTATGCGCTGTCGATTCTTCTGGACGATATCGTGACCCACAGGGTCGATCCCGACCGGCCTGTTGTTATTCACTGATCTTCCGCTGTTTTTCCCATGTCTTGCGCGCGGGCGTGAAGGCCGGGCAGACTTGCCTGCATTCTTTCCGGACAGCAGATGCCTCTCGATCCCGTACTCAAAGCCTTTCTCGATCAGGTTGCTTCCATGGGCGGCCCGAAGACATGGGAGATGACGCCCGCCGAAGCGCGCGAGTCCTTCGCCGCGCTGATGCAGCTTGCGGGGCCCAAGGACATTCCCATCGGCAAGGTGACGAACATCGCGATCCCTGCGCCGCATGGCGAGATCGCCGCGCGCGCCTATGCGCCGGTGGCGGCGAGCGGCCAGGGATTGCCCACGCTGGTGTTCTTCCATGGCGGCGGCTGGGTGATCGGCAATATCGACACCCATGACGGGCTGTGCCGGATGATCGCGAACGGCTCCGGCTGCCGCGTGATCTCCGTCGAATATCGCCTGTCGCCGGAAAGCAAATATCCCGACGCCGTGGACGATGCGGTGGCGGCGCTGGAATGGGTCGAGAAGAACGCCGCGCAACTCGGCGTGGACGCCAATCTGCTGGCGGTGGGCGGAGACTCGGCGGGCGGCGCTCTGGCCGCGGTCGTGGCGCAAATCGCCAAGGCGAAAGGCGGGCCGAAGCTCTCTTATCAGTTGCTGCTGTTCCCGGTGACGCAGATCGGCGAAGAGACGCGCTCGCTGCGCGAATATGCCGAAGGCTATTTTCTGGAGCGCAAGACGCTGGACTGGTTCTACGCGCATTACCTGCCGGGCGATGCCGACAGGAAGGACCCGCGCATCTCGCCGCTGGTGGCGGAAGACGTTTCCGGATTGCCGCCGGCCTATGTCATGCTCGCGGGCTTCGATCCGTTGCATGACGAAGGGCTGGCCTATGCGGAGAAGCTGCGCGCAGCAGGCGTGCCGGTGACCGTGGCGGATTATCCCGACATGGTGCACGACTTCATCTATCTGCAGTCGGTATTGCCACAGGCATCCGAAGCGTTGAACACGGCGGCGAAAGCGCTGAAGGACGCGCTCAGCTAGGGATCAGTTTCCCCGGATTGAGGATGCCTTGGGGATCGAGCGTCGTCTTGATCGCGCGCAAAACCTCCACGCCGAGTTCTCCTTTTTCCTGTTTCATCCAGGGCAGGTGATCCTCGCCGACACCGTGGTGATGGCTGATCGTGCCGCCATGCGCGACGATGGCATCGGTCGCCGCGCGCTTGATCGCCAGCCATTGCGCGATGTCGCCGTCCAATGCCCGCGGGAAAATGTAGGTGAAATAGAGGCTCGCGCCGTCCGGATAGGAATGGCTGATGTGGCAGGCGACGATGCCGCGCGCGCCGGGGCGCGGCGCGGTTTGCTGGATCGTG
>JAFECN010000338.1 GCA_018242145.1 Pseudomonadota bacterium | reverse complement strand
TCGGTCACAGACAGTCCCGACACCGGATGCCGCCAGTCCCGCGCCACATCGCGCAGCGGCACCAGCACGAAAGCGCGCGACTCCATGCGCGGATGGGGCAGCACCGGCGTTCCGCTTTCCACGCGGCCCGCGTAATCGAGAATGTCGAGATCGAGCGTGCGCGGCGCGTTGCGCGCGGCGCGCGTGCGGCCGAAACGTGTCTCAACATCTTGCAATGTCGCCATCAGATTTGCAGGTGAAAGTTCCGTCATCACCTGCGACACGGCGTTCACGAATTCGGGATCGCGCGGATCGGGCCATGCCGGCGTGCGATAAAATCGCGATACCGCCACCGGCGTAACGCCGTTCTCGCGAAGATCTGCAAGCGCAGCTTGTAATGTCCGCGCCGGATCGCCCGCGCGCGACGGAATGCTGGAACCGAGCGCAATCAAAATCATGAATCAACTTTCGGTTTTCGCTTGCACATCGCCATTGATGCCTAGAAAAAGAGACAGCCGTCGGGGATTACCGAAGGGGCGGTCTGTTTGCGTGTTGCGTAATTTTGAAAGGAATTGGCATGTTGTTCTACCCGCAGGAGAAACTTGCACTCTTTATCGATGGCGCCAACCTCTACGGCGCGGCCAAGGGACTTCAGTTCGATATAGACTACAAGCGGTTGCTCGAAGTGTTCGCGCGCAAGGGCATTCTCGTCCGTGCGTTCTATTATACCGCGGTGGCGGAAAACGAAGAATTCTCGCCTTTGCGCCCGCTGGTGGACTGGCTGGACTACAATGGCTTCTCCGTCGTCACCAAGCCGCTCAAGGAATTTACGGACGCGCAGGGGCGTCGCCGGGTCAAAGGCAATATGGACATCGAGCTGGCCATCGATGTGATGGAGATGGCCGATCAGGTGGATCACATCGTCATCTTCTCCGGCGACGGAGATTTCAAGCGGCTTGTCGAGGCCGCGCAGCGCAAGGGCCGGCGCGTCAGCGTCGTCTCCACCATCCGCTCCCAGCCACCGATGGTGTCCGACGAGCTTCGCCGCCAGGCCGACAATTTCATTGAACTGGAAGAACTGAAGCCGATGATCGCCCGCGAAGGCGGACAGCGCTCCAATGGCGCGCGCGATCATGAGCATCACCATCCGACTTATGCGCATAGCGCTTAGTTAAAAGTATCGTCATGGCCGGGCTTGTCCCGGCCACCCATTTTCCAGAAGCGGTGCCTGGATAATATCAAACTCTGGAAAGTGGATGGCCGCCACGAGGACAGCCATGACGTTTTTGTTGTATGAAATGATATGGCGAACGCATCTCCCCCGCCCAATTGCCAACTCTGTCCGCGGCTTGCGGCCTTTCGCGAGGCCAATCGCACGAAATATCCGGAGTATTTCAACGATCCGGTGCCGACCTTCTCCGCGCCCGCGCCGGACGTGCGCCTGTTGATCCTGGGCCTGGCGCCGGGGCTGCACGGCGCGAACCGCACCGGCCGCCCATTCACCGGCGATTACGCAGGCGACCTGCTCTATCCCACGCTGCTGAAGCATGGCCTGGCGCGCGGCGATTATCGCGAAAGCCCGGATGACGGCTTGCAGCTTGTGGATTGCGCCATCAGCAATGCCGTGCGCTGCGTGCCCCCCGAGAACAAGCCGGTGCCGTCGGAGATCAACACATGCCGCCAATTCCTCATCGGCCAGATCGAAGCCTTCCCGCACCTGCGCGCCATCCTCGCGCTGGGCAAGATCGCGCATGACAGCGTGTGCAAGGCGCTCGGCGCGAAGCTGAGCGCGCATCCGTTCAAGCACGCCCAGCGCTATCGCATCGGCAAGCTCTCGCTGGTGTCGAGCTATCACTGCTCGCGCTACAACACCAATACCGGCGTGCTGACGCCGCAGATGTTCGACGCGGCGGTGAAGGAAGCCAAGATCGCGGCGATGCCGCAACTGTGATGGACGCGCGCTACCGCCGGAACAGCGAACCCGGATGACGCATCAGCGTCTGCCCGTCGTCGGATGCAAAGTATTGCACCCGTTCAGCGGGCGGCTTGCGCTGGAGCAGCTTTCGCTTTTCCGGCACCGCATAGCGGCGGCCGAAGGAGCGGCCGTCGATCCGTGCGCGCTCCTGCTCGTACCAGGCCAGATCGTCATGGAAGTGTTTCGCGTCCTTCGCCCAGCCATAGGGTATCAACCTGTCGGGCGCAGGCGCTGTGTCTTTACGGGACAGAAACTTGAACATGGCAGGCTTTCCGGGCTGTCTTGCCGGAAGCCTCGCAAGCGCCGTGCCCGGCGGCGTCAGCTATAGCGCTGCTCTTTCCACGGATCGCCTTCGTTGTGGTAGCCGCGGGTTTCCCAGAAGCCCGGCTTGTCCTCCTCGTGGAAGACGATGCGCGTTACCCATTTGGCGCTTTTCCAGAAATACCATTTGGGAATGACGACGCGCACCGGCCCGCCATGCTCGCGGGTGATCGGCGCGCCGTTCCAGCTATGTGCCAAAAGGACGTCCGCATCGGCGAAGACGTCCAGCTTCACATTCGTCGTGTAGCCGTCATAGCTGTGAAAGACGATGTGCCTCGCCGCCGCCTTCGGCTGCACCAGATCGAGCAGGGTGCGGCTCGCCACGCCCTGCCAATGGTTGTCGTAGAGGCTCCATGCCGTGACGCAGTGAATGTCGCTGGTGATCTCGGCCTGCGGCAGCGCGCGGAATTGCGGCAGGGTCAGCGCCACCGGGTTTTCCACCAGCCCCACCACCTGCAGCCGCCAGTTCTCCGGTTTCACCTCCGGCTGCACGCCCAGATCGAGCACCGGCCAGTTCTTCACTTCCTTCTGCCCCGGCGGCAGGCGGTTCCTGTGGAGATTGTCGGGTTGGCCGGTGAGCAGCCGTCCCTCCTGCGCCCATGTCTCCTTGGACCGGATCAGTTTGTCCTTGATCTTGCCGATCAGATTGGGCTTTTCGCCGTCGTTCATGGCACCACCATATAGCCTCCCCTTCTCTCCCTGAAGGGGAGCGGGCGAAAGAGAAAATGGTCGAGATCGTTGCATTTGAAGAATTGAACGTCCCGCAACGCAGGCAGGCGGCCGACATCCTCCACCATGCGCTGGCGCATATGCAGTCCGCCTATTCGCCGGAGGAAGCTATCGAGGAAGTCGCGAAGTTCGATGGCGAAGATCGCGCCGCTTTTGCCGCGCTGGATGGCGACAAGGTTCTCGGCTGGATTGGCGTCATCTTCTCTTACGATCACGCTTGGGAGTTGCATCCGCTGGTGGTGGACCCGGCCAACCAGAACTCCGGCGTCGGCAGCGCGCTGATCGCGCATCTCGAAGACTATGCGCGCAAGGATGAAGTGCTGACGCTCTATCTCGGCACCGACGACGATTATGGCGGCACCAATCTTTCCGGCATCGACCTGTTTCCCGATCCACTGGCGAAGCTCGCCGCGATCGAACCGGTGAAGGGCCATCCCTTCACC
Source organism: Pseudomonadota bacterium (assembly GCA_018242145.1). GTDB lineage: Bacteria > Pseudomonadota > Alphaproteobacteria > Micropepsales > Micropepsaceae > Rhizomicrobium. The sequence continues at coordinate 10,742 of JAFECN010000338.1, read as the reverse complement.
TTCTACAAGAAGCAAGGCTTCGCGATCACCGGTGTCATCCCGCACGGCAACGGCTTCGGCCAGCCCGACATCATGATGGCGAAGCGGCTGTAGAGGCTCGAAACAGCACGGTCCTCACCCACAACCTGTCATGGCCCGCAACCGCGCAACAACGTCCCTCGCTTCGCGCGGGTCGCGCAGGCGGATGAGCTTTACATCGCTGTTCTCGGGATTGGCAAAGCGCTGCTCGTACTCGCGGCGGCGCTTCTCGAAAGTGTCCCACGCCCAGCGGATGGGATGATCTTTCTCAAGCCACATACGCGGGTTTTCGCGGTTGCCGGTGCCGGGCCATAGTTCCTTGCGGTCGATGGCGCGCACGAACGAGCGCCAGATCACGCGGCGCATCACCACATGCTTGGGATAATCGAGCCACACAATATGCGTCAGCCGCGGCATATAGATCGGCCGCACCGCGCTGTAGTTGCCCGCGATCACCCAGGCATCGGCGGACACGGCCTGCGCGACGCGGCGCTTGAACTCCGCCGGATCATGGCTGTTCAGATCGCGCCAGCCTGCCTGCCAGTTGATGGCATCGAGCTCGATGACGGGAATATGGAATGCGTCCGCGATGTTCGCCGCCATCGTGGACTTGCCGCAACCCGACGTGCCGACCACCGAAACGCGCATGGCCCCTCCCGCGCGGGAGAATGCGTCAGCCCTTGTTGCGCATCAACCGGGCCTTGTCGCGCTGCCAGTCGCGCTTCTTCTCGGTCTCGCGCTTGTCGTGCAGCTTCTTGCCCTTGGCGATGCCCAGTTCCAGCTTCGCCCGGCCCTTGGCGTTGAAGTAGAGCTTGAGCGGGATCAGCGTCATGCCCTCGCGCTGGATCGCGGCGGCCAGTCTCGAGGCCTCGCGCCGGTGGACCAGCAATTTGCGCGCGCGCTTCGGCTCATGGTTGAAGCGGCTGGCCTCGGTGTATTCGGGGATATAGGCGTTGATGAGATAAAGCTCGCCATCTTTCGCCGTGGCATAGGATTCGGAGATGGTGGACTTGCCGCCGCGCAACGATTTCACCTCGGAGCCGCTGAGCATGATGCCCGCCTCCAGCGTTTCGTCGATCGAATAGGCGTAACGCGCCTTGCGGTTGTCGGCGACGACCTTCGTGCCGTCGTCCTTTTTTTTGGCCATTACAGCAAACCGGCAGACTGCATCGCCGCTTTCACCTTGGCGCGCGCCGCATCGGTTGCCGCCATCATCGGCAGGCGCACCTCATCGCTGCTCAGCCCCAGCAGAGACGCGGCATATTTCACCGGCGCGGGGCTCGCCTCACAAAACATCGCATCGTGCAGCGGCATCAGCCGGTCCTGAATCTGCAGCGCGGTGTCGAACGCGCCCTGCATGCAGGCTTCCTGGAACTGCGCGCAAAGCTTCGGCGCGACATTCGCCGTCACCGAAATGCAGCCATGCCCGCCATGCGCCATGTATCCCAGCGCCGTGCCGTCTTCGCCCGACAGCAGGCGCCAGTCCTTGCCGCAGGCCAGCCGCTCGCGCGACGGCCGCGCCAGATTGGCGGTAGCATCCTTCACGCCGATGATGTTCGCGATCTTGGCCAGCCGCGCCATCGTCTCGACGGATATCTCGACAATCGCCCGGCCGGGAATGTTGTAAAGGACTATCGGAATATCCACGGCCTCCGCGATGGCGGCGTAGTGGCGGTAAAGCCCTTCCTGCGTCGGCTTGTTGTAATAACCCGTGACGGACAGAACGGCATCCGCGCCGACCTCTTTCGCATGCCGGGTGAGCATCAAGGCTTCCTCGGTGGAATTGGAACCCGCGCCCGCGATCACCGGCACGCGGCCCTTGGCTTCCTCCACGCAGATCTCCACAACGCGCATGTGCTCTTCGTGGCTCAGGGTGGGCGATTCGCCGGTGGTGCCGCAGGGCACAAGGCCATGCGAGCCTTCGGCGATCTGCCACGCCACAAGCTTGCGGAACGCCGCTTCGTCCACCTTTCCACCTTTCATCGGCGTAATGAGAGCGGGGATGGAACCTTTGATCCGTTCGCGCACGTCGCGCATCGACACACCTTTATGACACTGGCGCCAAAATACCGTCGTGGAACCGCGCGCCGCAAGGCGGGGCCGCTGGAATGGCTGCCATGCCGCCCTTATGCTTTGCGCATCGGGTCCAATATTCGGGTTTCGCCATGAATTTTCCACGCGCCGCGTCCTTGACGGGATCTGTCCTTGCCATCGGCGCGGTCGCGGCGTTCGGACAGGCGAAGCCCGCTCTGCCGCCGGGCCTGACCCAGCAGGGCGGCGTGGTGATGATGCAGCCGATATCCGATTCCGACCCCGGCCCGAGCGTTTCGCCGGAGCGGCGCGTTTCGAACATTCCCATTCTCAGCGCCTCCGATCACGACATCTACACGCAGGCCTTCTCGGCCGCCGATCGCGGCGACTGGACCGGGGCGAAGGGGCTCGCCGCGCAAGGGCACAGTGCCGATGCCAACAAGCTCATCCAGTGGCGCTATCTGCTCGACAAGAACAGCGGCGCCACCTTCCCGGAAATCAGCGGCTTCATCCTGAACAACCCGGACTGGCCCGCAAAAGAGACGCTCTATGCCCGCGCCGAGAAGGCGATCTCGCCGAACACATCGCCGCAATCCATCGTCGCCTTCTTCAGCGGCCGCACGCCGGTCACGGGACTGGGCGAGGTGCGCTATGGCGAGGCGCTGATTGCCACCGGCAATGCCGAGCGCGGCAGGAAGATGATCCAGCAGGGCTGGATCGACGGCAGCTTCGATCCCAGCGACGAAGCCGACATCATCGCCCGCCATGGCGACATCCTCACACCGGACATCGACGCGCAGCGTGTCGACAAATTGCTCCTGCGCAACGAGATCACCGCCGCGCGGCGGGAGATGTCGCGCCTGTCCTCGGGCGCCCAGCAGATCGCGCAGGTGCGCATCCAGTTGAAGACAGACCCCGCCGCGGGGTTGCGCGCCGCCGACAATCTGGCGGCCTCGAACGATCCCGGCCTGCTGTTCGACCGGGTGCGGGCGCTGCGACGCCAGAACCAGCTCGATGAGGCGGCGGCGCTCGTGCGTAGCGGCCCGTCGCGCGCGCTGGCCGCGCAGGCCCCGTCGTCGTGGTGGGCGGAATGCTCGGTAGCTGCGCGCAACGCGCTGCAGGTGAAGAATTATCGCGCGGCCTACACCTTCGCCGCCAATTGCGGAATCGCTTCCGGCGAAAGCCTGCCCTACAGCGAAGCGCAATTCCTCGCCGGCTGGATCGCGCTGCGCTTTCTCAACCAGCCGCAGACGGCGCTGACGCATTTCCATGCCCTCGCCAAGGCGGTAGGTCGGCCGATCAGCAAGGCGCGGGCTTACTATTGGGTGGGCCGCGCCTGGGAAGCCTCCGGCAATCCGGTGAAAGCCGCCATCGCCTATCACACGGCCACGCAGGCGCCCGAAACCTTCTACGGCCAGTTGGCGCTGGCGAAGATCGATTCCACGCCGCATCTGGTTTTGAACGACACGCCCGCACAGGCCGCCACATCCGCCTATGACGGAGACAAGCTCAGCGGCGCCATTCGTGCGCTGGCCGATCTGGGCCAGCTCAGCCTGCTGCGGCTGTTCGCCGTGCAGGACGCGACGGTTTACAACCAGCCGGGCCATATCAAGGCGCTGTGCGCCGATCTGGTGAAGATGGGCTTCCGTGACGTCGCGGTGCGCGTCGCAAAGCAGGCGAGCTATGACGGCGTTTATTTCTGGAGCTATCTCTATCCCACCGTCACCGTGCCCGCTTATGTGGGCAACGGGATCGCGCCGGACCAATATTATGTTCACGGCATCATCCGCCAGGAAACGGAGTTCGATCCCAGCGCGGTGAGCGGCCCCGGCGCGCGCGGCCTGATGCAGGTCATGCCCTCCTCCGGCCGCATCGCGGCACAGCAGGCGGGCCTGCCCTTCCGGCCCAACGACCTAACGACGGACACCACCTACAACATGCAGCTCGGCATGACGGAACTGGGCAAGCGCCTGTCCGATTTCGGCGGCTCGATGGTTCTGGCGGCCGCGTCCTACAACGCGGGCCCCGGCAATGTGAACAAGTGGCTGGATACCTATGGCGATCCCCGCAGCCCGACGACCGACCCGATCGACTGGATCGAATCCATCCCGTTCAGCGAGACGCGCAACTATGTGCAGCGCGTGCTGGACAATATGGAGGTGTATCGGGTGCGGCTGGGCGGCGCCAGCCAGCCTTTGCAGATCGTGAACGACATCTACAAACCGCGCGCGGCGCAGATCGCGGTGCTGCAATATCCGCCGGCCGTCGGCACCATGGCGCCGGCAGGCGACGACAAGTAAGCGGAGCGGTTCAGACCGCCGACGGTTCGCGGAACAGGTTCAGCCATTCACGCGCGAGGCGCTGCGCCTCGGCGATCTGGCTGGTGTTCATCTCCGACGAGATCTGCGCGCGCCAGCTTTTCGCCAGTTCGCTGCCCTTGATCGCGGCAAGGTTGAACCATTTGTGCGCGGCGACGTAATCCACCTCCACGCCCTGCCCCGTCGAATAGGCGAGGCCCAGATTGTAGAGCGCGTCGGCCCGGCCCTTCTGTGCGTCGCTTTCGTATTGCGTCAGCGCATCAATATCCACACACGCCATCGCCGCCCCCTCTTCAGAAATTCTTCCCTCGTCATGTGCGGGCTTCTGCCGCACGGGGCGATGGTGAGAGGAACAGCCTAAAAGCAGGTTAACGTTGCCGGGCGTAAACGGTTAACGCGCGCTAACGATTGCAGCTTTATGTACGCGCCCGCTGGCCGAACAGAACTTTGCGCCGCTCTTCGTCGGCTTTCGGATCATTCGTGTGCTGCTCGCGCAATTCGCGGCCCAGCTTGAACCCTTTTTCGGTCGCGGGCCGCGCGCGGATGCGCTTCATCCACGCCATGACGTTGGGGAATTCTTGCAGCATGTCGTCCCAGCGCGCGATGGCGGCCACCCAACCCCAGCACGCCATGTCGGCGATGGAATAGGAGCCGGTGAGGAAGTCGCGGCCCGCAAGCTGCTTGTTCATCACGCCAAGCAGCCGATGCGTCTCGTCGTGATAGCGCCGATAGGCATATTCGTTGCCTTCGCGCTGGGCGTAGTTGCGGAAATGACTCGCCTGCCCGGCCATGGGGCCGAGGCCGCCCACCTGCCAGAACAGCCATTCATCCACCGCGACGCGCTTGCGCTCGTCCTTCGGATAGAACTTTCCGGTCTTGCGCCCGAGATATTGCAGGATGGCACCGGACTCGAACACCGAGATCGGCTTTCCGCCGGGTCCATCGGGATCGACGATCGCGGGCATGCGATTGTTCGGGGAGATATTGAGGAAGTGCGGCGTGAACTGCTCGCCCTTGCCGATATTCACCGGCTTCAGGACGTAGGGAAGCCTGCACTCCTCCAGCATCATGCTGATCTTCCAGCCGTTCGGCGTGGGCCAGTAGTAGAGTTCGATCGGCGCCCGCTTGGCGGGCTTCCCGGCTTTTGCCGGCGTCGCGGTGCGCTTCCTGGCCTTGGACTTGCGGGATTTCATGGCAACACCTCGATTGGGACTGGCGCTGCCGCGATGATGCCCCGCCCGCGCGGGAAACGGAATGGCGGGAACGGAGGGACGGAGAATGCGGCAAAAAAGGAATGGCCGCGACGCCCAGAGGCATCGCGGCCATAAAAACCTGTCTGACTTAAGTCAGCAGATTATTTCTTCGCCTTGCGGCGCTTCTTGGTCTTCTTGGCCTTCGGCGCGGCTTTCGCCTTCTTCGCCTTCTTGGCTTTCTTTCTCTTTGCAACTGGCATGTGAACAACTCCTCTAGAGTCCGAGGTCGCGACTCGCGCCCCCAAAACGTCAACAATATGAGGGGGTTGCTTTTTAGATTGCAAGCTTCGCGGGCGTTTCGAAAAAGTGCGCAAGAGACGATGTGTCGCAAAACCTATATTTTATCGATATTATATGCGCTATTCCGTGTACGGACAATCAACGTCCGATTTCCTGCGCTCAAAACCCGCATCTGCGCATTTTGTGCGAATCACCCCTCGCCGGGGAGATTGAGTCGCGCTTTGAGCACCGCGTTGACGGCAGCAGGGTTCGCTTTGCCACCCGTCTGCTTCATCACCTGACCGACAAACCATCCGGCAAGTTTCGGTTTGGCTTTTATCTCTTCCACCTTGTCGGGGTTCGCGGCGATGACAGCGTCAACGGCCTTCTCGATCGCGGATGTATCGGTCACCTGCTTCATGCCGCGCTGTTCGACGATCTGAACCGGATCGCCGCCTTCGCTCCACACGATATCCAATAAGTCTTTGGCAAGTTTACCGGAAATTGTGTTGTCGCCCATCATGCGGATGATGGCGTTGTTCGCCGCGGCGCTCACCGGCGACTGCGTTATCCCCAACCCATCGCGATTGAGACGGCCGAGCACTTCATTGTTCAGCCAGTTCGCCGCGGCTTTCGCATCCACGCCGCGCGCCATCTCTTCATAGAAGTCGGCAAGTTCTTTTTCGCCGACAAGTACGCCCGCGTCGTAAGCCGAAATGCCGAAGTCTTTGATGAATCGCGCTTTTTTCTCGTCGGGCAATTCGGGCAGCGACGCCTTGATGCGGTCAACCCATGCCTGCTCCAGCTCCAGCGGCAACAGATCGGGGTCCGGGAAGTAGCGATAGTCATGCGCTTCTTCCTTGGAGCGCATGGAGCGCGTCTCGTTCTGCTTGCTGTCGTAGAGGCGGGTTTCCTGCTTGATCGTGCCGCCACCCTCGATGATCTCCACCTGGCGGCGCGCCTCATACTCCACCGCCATCTGCACGAAGCGCATGGAATTGACGTTCTTGATCTCGCAGCGCGTGCCCAGATGCTTGAACGAACCTGTCTCGCGGAACTTTTCGTAGCCGCCGGCCTTGCAGACCGACACGTTCACATCCGCGCGCATGGAGCCTTCGTCCATGTTGCCGTCGCATGTGCCCAGATAGCGGACAATGGCGCGCAATTTCTTCAGGAACGCCGCCGCTTCCTCCGATGAGCGCATGTGCGGCTTGGACACGATCTCCATCAGCGCGGTGCCGGAGCGGTTCAGGTCCACGAAGGAATAGTCCGGATGCTGGTCGTGCAGGCTTGTTCCTGCGTCCTGCCCCAGATGCAGGGGCTCCATACCCACCCGGATCGTCTCGCCGTCCTTCATGTCGAGGAGAATCTCGCCCTCGCCCACGATGGGGTCCTTGAACTGGCTGATCTGATAGCCCTGCGGCAGATCGGGATAGAAGTAGTTCTTGCGGTCGAAGACCGAGCGATTGTTGATCTTCGCCTTGAGCCCCAGCCCCGTCTTCACCGCCTGCTCGACGCAGAAGCGGTTGATGACCGGCAGCATGCCCGGCATGGCCGCATCGACGAAACTGACATGGCTGTTCGGCTCCGCGCCGAATTCGGTGGACGCGCCGGAGAACAGCTTGGCCTTGGACAGCACCTGCGCGTGAACTTCCATGCCGATGACGATCTCCCAATCGCCGGTTTCGCCTTTGATCGTTTTGGATGCGTGCTGGCTCATGCCGCCCACCAATGCTGCGGTTTCGCGGTGAAATTCGCGGCGGTTTCGATGGAGCGGCCCGCGCACAGCACCGTTGCTTCATCGAACGCCTTGCCGATGATCTGAAGCCCAAGCGGCAGGCCGTCGGCGGTCAATCCCGCCGGAACCGCGAGGCCGGGAAGCCCCGCGAGATTCACCGTCACCGTGAACACGTCGTTCAGATACATCGACACCGGGTCGTTGCTCTTCTCGCCCAGCGCGAAGGCCGGCCCTGGCGTCGCCGGCGTCAGCAGCACATCGCATGCCTCCCAGGCGCGCTCGAAATCCTGCAGGATCAAGGTGCGGATCTTCTGCGCGCGGGAATAATAGGCGTCGTAATAGCCGGCCGAGAGAACATAGGTGCCGATCAGGATGCGGCGGCGGACTTCCGCGCCGAAGCCTTCAGCCCTGCTCTTCTCGTAAAGCTCCGTGATGTCGTGGATCGGCTGCTGCGTGCGATGCCCATAGCGCACGCCGTCATAGCGCGCGAGGTTCGATGAAGCCTCCGCCGGCGCCACGATATAATAAGCCGGAAGGGCGTATTTGGTGTGCGGCAGCGAGACTTCGACGATCTCCGCGCCCTGCGCCTTCAGCCAGTCCGCGCCCTTCTGCCAGAGCGCGTCGATCTCCGGCGGCGCGCCATCGATGCGGTATTCCTTCGGAATGCCGACGCGCAGGCCCTTCACGCCCTTTTCCAGCGTGGCTTCGTAATCCGGCACTGGCATATCGACGCTGGTGGAATCCTTCGGATCGACGCTGGCCATGTGGCGCAGCAGGATCGCGGCATCGCGCACCGTGCGCGTCATCGGCCCCGCCTGATCGAGCGACGAGGCGAACGCCACCGTGCCCCAGCGCGAGCAACGGCCATAAGTCGGCTTCAGGCCGACGGTGCCGGTTACGGCCGCGGGCTGGCGGATGGAGCCGCCGGTATCGGTGCCCGTCGCACCCAGGCAAAGATTGGCCGAAACGGCCGTGGCCGAACCGCCCGACGATCCGCCCGGCACCAGCGCGGCATTGGAATTCTTCGCGCGCCATGGCGACAGCACCGGCTTGTAATAAGACGTCTCGTTGGACGACCCCATGGCGAACTCGTCCATGTTCGTCTTGCCGAGCATCACCGCGCCCGCATCCCACAAATTCTGCGTGACGGTGGATTCATAGGGCGGGATGAAATTGTTCAGGATGTTGCTGCCCGCGGTCGTCTTCACGCCCTTGGTGCAGAACAGATCCTTGATCGCGAGCGGCAGGCCCTCCAGCGGGCGCGCCTCACCTTTGGCGATACGCGCATCGGATGCTGCCGCCATCTCCAGCGCCTTCTGTGGCGTCTCGGTCACGAAGGCGTTCAGCGGCTTCGCATCGGTCACGGCCTTGGAAAATGCCTTGGTCAATTCCGTGGACGAGACCTTCTTGCCCGCAACGGCGTCGCGCGCGTCGGCCAGGGTGAAATCGGTGAGTTTGGAAGGAAGCAACATTATTCCACCACCTTCGGGACGACGAAGAAATTGTCCTCGCGCATGGGCGCGTTCGCGGTCACGGCGTCGGCGATGTTGCCGTCCGTCACCACGTCGTCGCGCATCTTCAGCTTCTGGGCGACCACGCTGGTCATCGGCGCCACGCCCTCGACATTCACCTCCTGCAGTTGCTCGACCCAGGCGAGAATTCCGTTCAGCTCGCGCTCCATCGGCGCGACGCGCTCTTCTTCCAGCGCGATCCGGGCAAGCTTGGCGATACGGCGGACGGTGTCCTTGTCCACGGACATGGGCGGCTCTATGTGCTAGGAATCCAAGGCTTTGCTAGCAACCCGAAGGCCGGGCTGGCAAGCGAATGTGGCCCCGCGGAGATGCATATTAGATGAGCCTCGGCATTACCGTCATCGACCATGTCCAGATTGCCGCGCCCCGGGCGCTGGAAGCGGAAACCCTGCGCTTCTATCGGGACATTCTGGGCCTGACGGAAATCCCCAAACCCGCCGAACTGCAGGGCCGTGGCGGCGCGTGGTTTCAGACCGGCAACCTCCAAATGCACATCGGCATCGACCCGGAAGGCGGCAGCCCCAAGAGCAAGCGCCATGTCTGTTTTCTGGTCCCCGACCTGCCCAAAGCGAAGGCACAGATTCAGGCCGCCGGCATCGCCATAGAAGAAGAGAGCGTGGCCGAAGGTCTCTCCCGCTTTTTCATCCGCGACCCCTCCGGCAACCGCATCGAGATCGGAATGCGATGAAGCGCGTTGCGCCTATCGCCTCCCCCTTGTGGGGAGGCCGACAAAATTCGCAGCGTAGCGAAGAATTTTTCGGGTGGGGGGACCACAACCACCGCCGTCCCCCCACCCGGATCGCTTCGCTCTCCGTTCGCACGCTGTCGCTACTCACCCCCACAAGGGGGAGGTGATTTTTGGCGGTCGTTTCGATTGAAGAGATAAAGAACAAGCTCGCGCCCGCCGCGCGCCTCCTCGGCCTCGATCTCGGCGAGAAAACCATTGGCCTTGCCCTCTCCGACACCATGTTGACGGTGGCAACGCCGCTGGAAACGCTCAAGCGCGGCAAGTTCAGCGTCGATGCGGTCACTCTTGAAGCGCTTATCAACAAGCACGGTGTCGGCGGATTGGTGATCGGGCTGCCGCTGAACATGGACGGGACGGACGGGCCGTCGGCGCAATCCGCGCGCGCTTTCGGCCGCAACTTCGCGAACCGCTCGCCGCTGCCGATCGTGTTCTGGGATGAGCGCCTCTCCACTGCCGCCGTCACGCGCACGCTTCTGGACGCCGATGCCTCCCGCAAGCGCCGCGGCGAGGTGGTGGACAAGATGGCCGCCGCCTACATTCTGCAAGGCGTGCTCGACCGGCTGCGGGCGATGGGGGGCCGATGAAACCATTCGACGGCGAAGCGCCCGCGCGCTTCCTTTGGCTGCCGCTGATGCTGCGTCCGCCGGGCGGCATGACGCGCGCGCAGGAGCGCACCTTCCTGCTGGTCGGCGCCGCGGCGCTGTTCGCGGGCTTCGACCAGAACATCTACGGCTTCGCCCTACCGCAAATTCAAGCGTCGCTGCATATTCCCGAGAACCAGATCGGCCTCACGGTCACATATTTCCGGCTTGCCACCTTTGTGGCGATGCTGTTCGCGCTCACGGCGGACATCGTCGGCCGCAGGCGCCTTCTGCTCATCACCAT
>JAFECN010000337.1 GCA_018242145.1 Pseudomonadota bacterium | reverse complement strand
GTCTTGCCCAGCAGCTTGTCGAAAAACTGCCGCAGGACATCACGACGGATATCGTCAAGGAGAAGCCGCCGGAGCAGCCGAAGACACCGCCGCCGCCGCCGCCGGACATGGTCAAGCCGCCGCCGGCCGTGATTCCGCCGCCGGACATCCAGATCGCCGCGGAAACGAATGTGAACACGATCACCGCGGTGACGACGAACACCGCGCCGCCGCCGCCGAAGCCGGCCGCCGTCGCCGCCACGCTCGCGCGCGGCCGTGGCAACGACTGTGCGTCGAGCTACTATCCGCCGCTCGCGGTTCGCCTGAACCACGAAGGCTCCACGACGCTCACGGTGCATATCGGCGCGGACGGTCAGGTGACCGGAACCGATATCTCCAATTCGAGCGGGTATCCGGAGCTGGATGAAGCTGCGCAGCGCTGCGTTCAGAACCGCTGGCATTTCGCTCCGGCAACGCAGAACGGCGCGCCGATAGCGTCTACCAAGGAATACCGGATTGTGTGGAAGTTGAGATAAGGCCGTCTCGCAGGGAAACGGTTGCGTTTTTGGTTTCAAATTTTACGGAGTGTTGAAGACATGATCTCGAAGAAACTGGCGATTGCTGCTGCTGTCGCCCTCATGGCCGGACTGAGCTTCGGCCCGGCTTCCGCGCAGAACAATCAGCCGCCCGCACCGACGATGGCGTCGCCTTCCAGCGGCGGCGATCAGTCGGCAACACCCGCCGCGGGCGACCAGACGGCTGCCCCCGCAGCCGATCAGGCAGCCACGCCGGCTCCGGCTGCCGCTGCTCCGGCCACACCGCCGCCCGCCGCCGGTACGCCGGTCGCCGCTGGCGCCAACCCCTACGGTCTGGGCGATCTTTGGGCGAAGGGTGACTTCGTGTCGAAGGGCCTGCTGATCATTCTGGCGATCATGTCGGTCGGCACCTGGTACATCTTCTTCGTGAAGTGGTTCGAGCAGAGCCGCATTCTCGGCCAGGCCAACCAGGTCGAGAAGAAGTTCTGGTCGTCGAACAACCTCAACGAGGGCATCGACAAGCTGGCGAAGAACAGCGTCTTCCGCACGGTCGCGGAAAGCGGGGTTCGCGCGGCCTCCGGTCAGGGCGCCGGCGGCCTGATCAACCTCAACGACTGGATCGCCATGTCGCTGAACCGCCAGCTCGAAGAGATCAACGCCAAGCTGCAGGGCGGCATCTCGTTCCTCGCCTCGGTCGGCTCGGTCGCCCCGTTCGTCGGACTGCTCGGCACCGTGTGGGGCATCTACCACGCCCTCATCGCCATCGGCCTCGCCGGCCAGGCCTCGATCGACAAGGTCGCGGGTCCGGTGGGTGAAGCGCTCATCATGACCGCCATCGGTCTGGGCGTCGCGATCCCGGGCGTGTTGCTCTACAACTACCTCGTTCGCCGCAACAAGGTGATCAACGAGAAGCTCCGCAGCTTCGCGTCGGACCTGCAGGCCTATCTCGTCACCAAGGGCAAATAAGCCGCCATTGTCCTTGAAGGGATTGGAGTTGGTTCCATGTCGATGAACGTATCCTCAGCGGATCACGACGACGCAGAGTTGAACACGACCATCAACACGACGCCGCTGGTGGACGTGATGCTGGTGATGCTCATCATCTTCCTGATCACCGTGCCGGTGATCAGGAAGGTCGTGCCGGTCGAGCTTCCGAACGCGCGCAACATCGCGACGCAGACGAAGCCCGAAAACATCGTTCTGTCGGTCGATCGCGAAGGCAACGCCTATTACAACAACGAGCTGATCACCGATAACAACGAGATGATCCGCCGTCTGGAAGTGAAGGCGGTGATGAAGCCGCAGCCGGAAGTGCACATCCGCGGAGACAAGGATGCGCGCTTCCAGGACGTGGGCCGCCTTGTTTACGACTGCCAGCGCGCCGGCATCCAGAAGGTGGGCTTCCTCACCGAGCCGCGCAACGACACGGCGCAGTAGGCGCTCCGCGAACAGATAAAGGTATTTTTCCATGTCAATGAATGTCGGAGAAGGCGGCGGCGAAGGCGAGCCAATGGTGGAGATGAACACCACGCCGCTGATCGACGTGCTGCTCGTTCTCCTGGTGATGCTGATCATCACCATTCCGATTCAGACCCATGCCGTGAAGCTCGACATGCCGCCGCCGAATCCGCATCCGCCGCCGAACCCCCCGGTGGTGGTGGACATCAACATCGACTTCGACGGCACCGTGTACTGGAACAACACCCCGGTCGATATGAAGACCCTGGACGCCTACCTCTATCAGGAAGGCCAGAAGGACCCGATCGATCAGGATGAAATCCACATCACGGCCAATCGCCTGGCGAAATACGATGTTGTCGCAAAAGTGATGGCGGATGCGCAGCGCCGCGGCGCGGTGAAGATGGGAATCGTCAACACCAACGCCTATGTCCAATAGTTGAGAGGGGTGCCCGCGGGTTGACGGCCGTGTGCACGGCTCCGGCGACCTGCGACCATCGTGAGTGAGGAGAATCATGGTTTCGCAGCAGTTTCGGGCCCTCGCAGCAGCCCTTCTTTTGAGCACCGGCGGCGCCGCCGTCGGCATGATCGCCACCACCACCGCCGCCGAAGCGGCCGCCCGTCCGCAGGTCGGCAAGCTTTTGCAGCAGGCCATCGACCTGGCGAAAGCGGGCAAGACGAGCGCCGCCAGCGCCAAGGTCTCGCAGGCCGAAGGCGTCGGCGGGCTGACCTCCGGCGATCAGGCGGCCATCGCGCAGGTGAAGTCGTTCATCGCGGCCAAGAACGGCACGGGCGCAACCGGCGCCCGCGGCAAGTTCAACAATGACTACAACGCCGGCCGTTACGCGCAGGTCGTCGGTCCCGATGCCGATGAACTGCGCAAGGCGGGCCAGTTCACCGGCAACGACCAGCTCATCGTCGCGCAGGCCTATTATCTGATGGGCAATTACGCGGCGACCGTCAAAGCGCTGAACGGCATGACCGGCGACACCGCGCAGAGCCTTCTGATGGCCGCGGCCGCCAAGTCCGGCGACATCGCCGCCGAGCAGCGTGCCGCCGAGCGCCTCATCCTCAGCGGCCAGTCGAAATACTGGACCTACATGCTCGCCGGTGCCGACGCGACGCGCGGCCTGACCGATCACCAGACGCTCGACATCGCGCGCCTGCGTCTTCTGACCGGCAACATGCGCGGCGCCGAGGACTATCAGCTCGCCGCCGAGCTTGCGATCCAGTACGGCCTGCCCACGGAAGCTTCCGCGATCGCCGACAAGGGCATCGAAGCGAAGGCGCTGTCGGACGCGCGGTCGCAGCGCCTCGTCGGTCTTGCGAAAGCCGCCGCCGCGAAGGATCAGGCCAATCTCGGAAACCTGACCAAGCAGGCCTATGGCGCCAAGAACGGCGATCTTCTGATCAAGCTGGGCGAGGATCTCACCGGCATGGGCAAGACCGACGATGCGCTGAAGGCCATCCAGGCGGGCATCGCAAAGGGCGTGACCAATCCGGGCGACGCGCAGATGCGCCTCGGTCAGGCGCAGCTTGCCGCCGGCGACAAGGATGCGGCCATCCGCACCTTCAACAAGATCAAGGACGATCCGAAGCAGGAAATGATCGCCCATATCTGGTCGCTCTATGCCCGCACCGGCGGCACCATGCACGTCGGCGCTTCCAACACGGACGACAACAAGCCCGCCAAAGGCAAGAAGAAGAGATAAGCGCCTCCCGCGCTCCCCGACTGCCAAAAGGCCGCCGTCCACCGGCGGCCTTTTTGTTTGTGCGGGGCCGTGTCGATATTTTTTTTGGCAGCGTTCGTGCGCTGCGCCGCGAAAATCCGCCGATTATTTTGTGCCATCAGGCGTTTAGACGATTTTCCTGCCTTCAGGACAATTAGCTTGACACCGCAACGGTGGTCCCGTACAAAACTCCCAATTCTCGAACTGCGCCCAAACCGTAGCCGTCGCTGAAAAGCGGCGGTTTTCTTGTTTTCCTCCCCCGTTTACGGGGGAGGAGGCCCGTAGGGCCGGAGGGGGACGTGGCTCACAGAGGCGCGGGAAAGAAAAAGGATTCACGCAGAGCCGCAGAGCCGCAGAGCAAAGGGCAAGAGATTGAATCTCCTGCCGATCTTACCGGCGCGCTTCGCGCGCCAAACATTCGTCATCGCCAACGCAAAAGCGCCCGCCGCCGGAGAAGAACCTCTGCGGCTCTGCGGCTCTGCGTGAATCACCTTCTTTGAAAGGAACACCGAATGCAAAAGCTCTAACGCCGCCCTCGCCCTGACCGGGCGTGGCGACAGGGAGGGATTCTTCTGGAGAAGCCGAGACTACGCGCAAGCGGGTCCATGACGCCGAACCGGATGCTCAGTCCCTCACAATCGCCCCGTTCAAGGTCGCGCCCTCATATTCGCCGTGTCCTCTTGCTGACCGCGATTTGGCGTCAAAGGTGGAGGGAGGGGCGGTACCCCCATCAATGTGAAATTCAAATACAAGCCGTTGATACACGTCCTCCACATCTTGTGAAGCACGCAACCGGAATCGAAAAAATCGACATTCAATTCCGGCAAAAAACAAACGGCGCGCGAAACCTGTTCGCGCGCCGTTTCAATGCTTGGCAATCTTGCGGAAAACTATCCCGCCTTGGTCGCCGCGATGTAGCGGTCCGCCACCGTGTCGAGGATGGCGAGCGGCACCGCGCCGCACACCAGAATCGCCTTGTGGAATTGCCGGATGTCGAATTTCGGCCCCAGCGCCGCCTTCGCCTTTTCGCGCTGCTTGAGGATGTCGAGCTTGCCCACCATGTAGGCGCAGGCCTGTCCCGGCCACACGCAATAGCGCTCGACCTCGGTGATGGCCGAAGCGTCGAGATCGCCCAGCGTGTCGGTGTAGTACTTGATCGCCTTTTCGCGGCTCCATTTCATCGCGTGCATGCCCGAATCCACCACAAGGCGCACGCCGCGGAACATCGCGTCGTGCATGTAGCCGATGCGGCCCCACGGATCGTCGGCATACATGCCCATCTCGTCGGCCATCTGCTCCGAATAGAGCGCCCAGCCTTCGATATAGGCGGTGAAGCCGGAGACCTTGCGGATCAGCGGCAGGTCCGTCTCCTGCTGGATGGAAAGCTGCATGTGATGGCCGGGAATGCCTTCGTGATAGGTGAGCGTGGAGAGCGTCCAGCTCGGCACCTCCGCCGTATCGCGCAGGTTGATGTAATACATGCCCGGCCGCTTGCCATCGAGCGAGCCCGGATTGTAGTAGCCGCCCGGCGCGCCCGCTTCCGTCGCCTTCGGCACGCGCTTGATGACGAGATCGGCCTTGGGCAGCACGCCGTAATATTCCGGCAGCTTGGCGCGGATCGCCTGCACCTTCTTGTTCAGATCGGCGAGCAGCTTCTCCTTGCCTGCGTCGGTATTGGGATAGCGGAACTTGGGGTCCTCATACATCTGGCGCAGGCGCTGGCCCACCGTGCCTTTGGTGAGGCCCAGCTTCTTCATGTCGGCGTCGATGCGCGCGGTGTAATCGGCCACCACCTCAAGTCCGGTCTTGTGGATCTCCTCCGGGGTCATGTTGGTGGTCGTCGCCGCGATCACGCTGTCCGCGTAGTATTCCTGCCCCTTGGGCAGGCGCCACACGCCGGCATCGTGCACCGCCTTGCTGCGCATGTCCTTGACCAGCGCGATCTGGCGGTCGAGCGCGGGATAGACTTTCTCCGCCACGATCTTGGTGGCGCGCGCTTCCCAGTCGCCGGGAATGTTCTTGGCCTTGCTGACGAGGGCTTCGACCATCACCGATTTGCCCGGATCGACGGTGCGCAGCGCCGCCATCTGCGTCGGCGCCTTGTCGAGCGCGAAATCCGGCG
>JAFECN010000336.1 GCA_018242145.1 Pseudomonadota bacterium | reverse complement strand
TATTCGACCCAGGATCACGCCGCCGCGGCGATCGCCGCCGCCGGCATTCCGGTGTTCGCCGTGAAGGGCGAGACGCTGAAGGACTATTGGGACTACACCGCCAAGCTGTTCGACTGGCATGGCGGCGGCTATCCCAACATGATCCTCGACGACGGCGGCGACGCCACCATGCTGGTGCATCACGGTCTGCGCGCCGAAAAGGGCGACACCGCCTTCCTCGACAAGCCGGGCAATGAGGAAGAGGAAGTCTTCTTCGCGCTGATCAAGCGCCTTTTGAAGGAAAAGCCGAAGGGCTGGTTCGCGGAGATCGCCGCCAGCATCAAGGGCGTGTCGGAAGAGACGACCACCGGCGTGCATCGCCTCTATATCATGGAGAAGGAAGGCAAGCTGCTCTTCCCCGCCATCAATGTGAACGACAGCGTCACCAAGTCGAAGTTCGACAATCTCTATGGCTGCCGCGAGTCGCTGGTGGACGGCATCCGCCGCGGCACCGATGTGATGATGGCCGGCAAGGTCGCGATGGTCGCGGGCTTCGGCGATGTGGGCAAAGGCTCCGCCGCCTCGCTGCGCCAGGCCGGTTGCCGTGTGCTTGTGTCCGAAATCGATCCGATCTGCGCGCTGCAGGCGGCGATGGAAGGCTATGAAGTCGTGACCATGGACGACGCCGCGCCCCGCGCCGACATCTTCGTCACCGCCACCGGCAATGTGGACGTCATCACCATCGACCACATGCGCAAGATGAAAGACCGCGCCATCGTCTGCAACATCGGCCACTTCGACAGCGAAATTCAGGTTGCGGCGCTGAAGAACCTGAAATGGGACAACATCAAGCCGCAGGTCGATGAGATCACCTTCCCCGACAATCACCGCATCATCCTGCTGTCGGAAGGCCGCCTGGTGAATCTCGGCAACGCGATGGGCCATCCGTCCTTCGTGATGTCGGCCTCGTTCACCAACCAGACCCTGGCGCAGATGGAGCTGTTCAACGCGAACGGCAAATACCAGAAGAAGGTCTATACGCTGCCCAAGCATCTCGATGAGAAAGTCGCGCGCCTGCACCTCGCCAAGGTCGGCGCCAAGCTGACGGAGCTTTCCAAGACGCAGGCCGACTACATCAGCGTGCCGCAAGCCGGCCCGTACAAGCCGGATCACTACCGCTACTAAGACGCATATGGCGAGACGGCTGCACCGCGAACATCACCACATCGGCAACACCGGTTGGTTGCGGGCAGCCGTTCTCGGCGCCAATGACGGCGTGCTTTCCACGGCCAGCCTCGTGCTCGGCGTCGCCACCGCCACGCACGCGCATGGCAGCATCCTCATCGCCGGCGTGTCCGGCCTCGTTGCCGGTGCGCTGTCGATGGCGGCGGGTGAGTATGTTTCCGTCAGCTCGCAAGCCGATGTCGAAAAGGCGGATCTGGCGGTGGAACGCCGCGAACTTGCCACCGATAAGGAAGCGGAGCTCAAGGAGCTTACCGGCATCTATATCTCACGCGGGCTGACGCGCGAGCTGGCGGCGCAGGTGGCCCAGCAACTCTCCGCGAAAGACGCCCTCGCCGCGCATGCGCGCGACGAGCTCGGCATCACCGAAGAAACCACCGCGCGCCCGCTGCAGGCGGCCATAGCCTCCGCTGCTTCGTTCTCCGCAGGCGCGATCGTTCCGATTGCCGCCGCCATGCTTTCGCCGATCGATGCCGTGGTGGCGATTGTTTATATCATCTCGCTGGTTGCGCTTGCAGGCCTGGGCGCGCTCGGCGCATGGGCGGGCGGCGCGCCGCTGTGGCCCGCGACGGTGCGTGTAACCTTCTGGGGCATCGTCGCGATGGCGGTCTCGGCCGGCATCGGCATGCTCTTCCATGTGCAGGTGTAGCGATGCGCGGACCGGTGATCCCTAAGACCGACGCTTTCCATCTCAACAAGAACGGCGTCGATATGTGGATCTACAATGGCAAGGAGGACTTGCCGGACGCGGCCGTCGTCTATCAGGAAACCGCCACAGGCCACGCCGAAGAATTCCGCCACGCCAAAAGCGCCTTCGTCTTCTTCATCATCGAAGGCCGTGGCGAATGGGTGATCGAAGATGAGTCTTTTCCCGTGAAGCCCCACGACGTGGTGATCGTGCCGGCGGGCAAGAAGTTCTATTACCGCGGCAACCTCAAACAGGTCTGCGTCACCGCGCCCGCATGGGAAGCGGAATATGAAGAGCATATCCGGAACGTGACGCTCCGCGGCGCGTGACCGCTATGCACAAGCGGCGGTGGCCGGTGGGCCGTCGGCTCCATAGCATTGCGTCATGCAGCAACCACCGTCTTCCTTCGTCATTCGCGCCGCGTTGTTGCAGGACATGGCGCTGGTGGCTTCGCTGTTTCGCGAATATGCCGGCGGCATCGGCATCGATCTTTCCTATCAGGGATTTGAGGCGGAACTCGCGGCGCTGCCGGGCGCTTATGCGCCGCCGCGCGGCGTCATTCTGCTGGCCGAGCAAAACGGCGCCGCCGCCGGATGCGTGGCCGTGCGGCCCTTTGGCGATGGCGGCATCTGCGAAATGAAACGCCTGCATGTGCGCGACACCGCGCGCGGACAGGGACTGGGCCGTGCGCTCGCCATGGCCGCCATCGCGGCTGCGCGGAAGCTGGGTTACGCCACGATGCGGCTCGATACGCTGTCCACCATGATCGCCGCGCAGTCGCTCTATCGCACGCTGGGATTTCGCCCGATCGCGCCCTACTACGCCACGCCCGTCGCCGGCACCGTATTCATGGAGAAAACGCTCGCACCGGCGAACGAAGGCTGAGCTACTTCTTTTTCTTCTTGCCGCCCTTGCGCTTTTTGCCCGTGGCTTTCTTCGGAACCTTCTTGCCCTTCGCGCGCGCTTCGGAAAGGCCGATGGCGATGGCCTGCTTGCGGCTCTTCACCTTGCCGCCTTTCCCACCCCGCCCGCTGCGCAGCGTGCCTTTTTTCTCTTTCTTGACCGCACGCTCCACATCCTTGCTCGCGCTCTTGGAATATTGACGGGCCATTCATTCCT
>JAFECN010000335.1 GCA_018242145.1 Pseudomonadota bacterium | reverse complement strand
TCGATCATTGGCTCACCGAAACGGTGAGCGATAAGGATGCCGGGAAACGCTGGAACAGTCTCGCGCATTGGGCCAATGCCCCCGCCGCGCGCAATGCGCATCCGCGCGAAGAGCATCTGCTGCCGCTGATGGTGGCTGCGGGCGCCGCGGACGACGCACAAGGCGAGCGGGTGTTCAGCGATATCGCGATGCAGGCCCGACTTTCCGGCTTCCGCTTCGGTTAAACTTAACCGCCCGCCGGGCATTTGCAGAAGGAGGCGTCTTTGGCCGAACGTCCTATCGCCGCCGATCTTCTGATCTCCGGCGCGACCATCATCACCATGAATGCCGGACGGCAGGTGCTGCGCGACGGCGCGGTCGCGATCAAGGCGGACAAGATCGTCGCGATCGGCAAGCGCGAGGACATCGCAGCCGCCGTCAGCGCCAAGCAAACCCATGACGCGCGTGGCTTCGTGATGACGCCGGGATTCATCGACGGGCACATCCACATCACCGGCGATCCGTTGACGCGCGGCTTCGCGCGCGGCGCGCCGGGCGAGCCACCGTCGGCGATCATGTCTCGCTGGGTCATTCCCATCTTCCGCACGCATTCGCCGTCCGACGAAGCGATCTCCGCGCAATGCGCGGCGCTCTCTATGATGCGCCACGGCACGACCTGTTTTCTGGAAGCGGGAACGATCACCCATCTGGATGCCGTGATGGAAGGATTGTCCACCACCGGCATTCGCGGGCGCACCGGCGAATGGGTGGAAGGCCGGGCCTACGACCCCGCCGAAGACCAGGAGAAGAAATCCGCGGACGCCATCAAGGTTCTGGAATCGGAAGTCGCGCGCTATCCCGACAAGAACGACGCAAAGCTCGCGGCGTGGCCGGTTCTGGTCGGCCACTCGACCAACTCCGACGACGTGTGGAAGGCGGCAAAATCGCTGGCGGACACGCACAACATCCGCGTCTCGGCACATATGAGCCCGCGCGCGTCCGATCCCGAGTGGTTCCTCGCAAAATACAATCGCCGCCCACTCGAGCATCTGAACGACATCGGTGTGCTGGGAGATAACGTCTGCATCACGCACTTGGCCAATATCGACGGATCGGAACTCGACGTCCTGGTGGAGACGGGTACGAATGCCATTCTCTGCGCGCATGCAGCGATGCAAGGCGGATTCGGCCTTTCGCAGCACGGCCTGTTTCCCGAAATGATCGCGCGCGGCGTGAACGTGATGATGGGCACCGACGGACTTGCGGCGGACATATTGGGTGCTGCGCGGCTGATGGCCTATCTGTTCCGCGATGCGCGGGCCGATCAGAAGATATTTCCCGCCACAATGATTTTGGAGCTTGCCACACTGCATGGCGCGCGGGCCATGGGCATGACGCAAAACATCGGCTCGCTTGAAGTGGGAAAGAAGGCAGACCTTGTGCTGCACGACACCAATCTCCCGGAATGGGGTCCGATCTTCGATCCGGTTTTGCAACTCGCCCTGAGCGCGCCGCTGGGCGCCGTGCATAGCGTGTGGATCGACGGCGTGCGCGTGATCGCGGATGGACGCGCGACGCTGATCGACGAAGAGAAATTGCTGGTGGATGCCCGCCAGGCGGGAGCGCAGATCATCGCACGCACGAAACTTCCGGTGCAGACGCCGTGGCCGATTCTGTGACGCCGCCTGACATGCTCACACCCAAGCAATGGCGCGCCGCGATGGGCGCGTTTCCTTCCGGGGTGACCATTGTAACGAGCTGGCAAAACGGCAAGCCGATCGGCACGACGATCAGCGCATTTTCCTCGCTCTCGCTGGTACCGCCGCTGCTGCTGGTGTGCATGGACTACAAAAATCCGGCGCTCACACCGATTGAGGAAACCAAAGTGTTCGGCGTGAATATTCTCGGCTGCGATAGCACGCATCTGGCGCTGCATTTCGGCAAGGATCCCGACGCGGATCGTTTTGCCAGCGTAAACTACCGCGCGCGGGCCGGCGGTGCGCCGCAACTTTCGGACGCGCCGGTGTTCATCGACTGCACGCTGGAGCACTCCTACGAAGGAGGCGACCACAAGATTTTCGTGGGGCGCGGAATCCATATCGAGCATGCGCATGTGACAGCACCTTTGCTCTATCACAAGGGCACGTTTCCAACCTTCGAACCACGATGACCAACGCAAGCGAAACGGCAACCGCGATTGCCGAAGCGGTGCGCGCAGGCAGGCAGTCGGCCCGATCCGTTGCCGAGCAAACTCTCGATCATGCGGATGCCTATGACGCGATCCAGCCGCAAATCTGGATCGCGCGTTTCCCGCGCGAGGACGTTCTGCAACGCGCACGCGGCATTGATGCGCGGCTCGGCGCGGGCGAGAGTCTGCCGCTTGCGGGCGTGCCGTTCGCAATCAAGGACAACATCGATATCGCGGGCGTACCGACCACGGCCGCCTGCCCCGCTTTCGCATATACGCCCGGTCGGGACGCGGCGGTCGTTGAACGTCTGCTCGCCGCCGGCGCCATCCCAATCGGCAAAACCAATCTCGACCAGTTCGCGACTGGCCTTGTCGGCAGCCGGAGCCCCTATGGTGCCTGCGGGTGTGTGTTCAATCGCGAATACATCTCCGGCGGATCGAGTTCGGGCTCCGCGATCGCGGTCGCGGCGGGCATCGTGCCCTTTGCGCTTGGGACCGACACCGCTGGATCGGGCCGTGTTCCGGCCGCCTTCAATGGGCTGTTCGGGTTCAAACCTACGCGCGGGAGCTGGAGCACGCGTGGCGTGCTCCCAGCCTGCCGCTCGCTGGACTGCGTCAGCGTGTTCACGGCCGATGCGGCGGATGCCAGACTGATCGACGGTGTGTTGGCGGCATTCGACAATGAAGACCCCTATTCACGCGCCAATCCAAAACCATCATGGAAGATCGCGCGTATCGGCATCCCGCGCGCCGGGCAAGTCCAATGGTGCGGCGACGCCCAGTCTGCCGCGCTGTTCGAGCGTGCAAAGGGACATGCCGCGACGCTCGGTGTCACGCTGATCGAAGTGGATATCGCACCGCTGCTGGAATGCGCGCGCCTGCTCTATCAGGGCCCATGGGTGGCGGAGCGTCTCGGGGTTATCGCAAATCTCCTGCGCGAGAATCCTGGCGCGATACATCCGGTAATTCGCGGGGTCATCCAGGCCGGCGAAAGTATGTCCGCCGTGCAGGTTTTCGAGGGCTTCCACGCGTTGAAGCGTTATGAACGCGACACGCAGGAACTCTGGAAGGCGGTCGATGCGCTGCTCTTGCCGACGACGCCCACCATCTATCGCATTGCGGAGGTTCTGGCGGAGCCGTTCGGGCTGAATGGCAATCTGGGAGTCTTCACGAACTTCGTGAACCTTCTGGATATGGCCGCGATCAATATTCCTGCCGGTTTTCGCGACAACGGCACGGGCTTCGGCGTGAGCATCATCGGCCCGGCCTGGAGCGACGGGGCGCTGATGGATATGGCCGCGCGGTTTCACAACGGTGCAGCGCTGCTGCCGGCCCCGGACAATAAGCCACGCGTATCCACCGTGAAACTCGCCGTCGTGGGCGCGCATCTCTCCGGCATGCCGCTCAACTGGCAATTGGCCTCGCGCGGCGCGAGACTGGTTCGCACTTGCAAAACCGCACCGACATATCGGCTCTATGCGATGGCAAACAGCGCCCCACCCAAACCCACGCTGGTGCACGTGCCCCGGGATGGCGCTTCCATCGAGGTGGAAGTCTATGAATTGGGGTTAGCGGAGTTCGGCAGCTTCACCGCCGAAGTGCCCGCGCCGCTCGCGATCGGCACCATCACATTGGATGACCGCGAGACGGTGAAAGGTTTTGTCAGCGAGCCGCGCGCCACCGATGGTGCGCAAGATATCACGCATCTGGGCGGTTGGCGCGCGTTTGTCGCCGGAACCCGAAAGCCATAGTATAGAGTTCGTGCACTTCTATCCAAGTAGAAGCTGCCCCTTTGGTGGCATCCTTCCCGTGAAAATTTACTTGAGGCGAGCATGTCCGAGCAGAGCAATCACGGCCTCCGTCCCCGTCGCGCCGCATGGACCCACATTGCGCTGCGGGTGAAGAACATCGACGACACCATCGCTTGGTATCAGCGCTTCACGCATCTGAAGCTGCTGTCGCGCGGCGAGGACAAGAACGGCCGCAACGCCTGGCTCGGCGACGAAACCCAGGCGAATAGCCCATTCGTGCTGGTCGTCGGCGAATTCTACGAAGGCAAGGATCCGTTCGCGCCGGCGCAGCATCCGCCGCTCGGCCCATTCGCGCATATCGGCATCGAGCTGCCGTCCAAGCAGGAAGTGGACGATGTTGCCGCCGAAGCGAAGAAGGAAGGCTGCCTCGCACTTGGTCCACTGCAGATGCCCAAGCAGATCGGTTACGTTTGCTTCGTGAAGGATCCGGACGGCAACACCGTCGAATTCTCCTACGACCAGGGTGTCTATGAAAAGGCGCGCGAAGTCTGGGGCGCCAAGGAACCGGCCTAACCTCGATTCGGCTGATTACAGCAACGCATCGACTTCGACGCGCAGCGTGGCGACGACGGTTGCGCCGGCTGTTTGCGTGGAAAGTGCCGCCGCTAGATTGGCGCGATGCATGGCGTCCGGCAGCGAAAAACCTTCATCGAGGCTGGCCGCAAGCACGCCGCAGAAGCAATCGCCCGCACCCGTCGTGTCCACGACCTGAACCGCGCGGCCCGGCACTTCGATCATGCCCGCCGCATCCACCGCGACCGCGCCGCGCGCGCCCAGCGTCACGATCACGCGCTGGCCGTCGCGCGCGATCAGGCTACGTGCAGCGGCCGCGATCTGCGGCAACGCCACGAGTTCGCGCGCGGCGCCCGCATATTGGGCAAGCTCGGTTTCGTTTACGATCAGGATGTCCAATAATGGAAACAGCGATGCGGCTTCAGGCACAGCGGGCGCGGCGTTGAGGATGCGCAATCCCTTATGCCGACCGGCGAACAGTGCTTCGATGGCCGATAGCCGCGTTTCCAACTGGCTGAGCAAAACGTTGTGGCCGTCTATGGAACTCGCGCGCAGTTGTTCTGCGGACACGGTTTTGTTCGCGCCGCCGACCACCACGATCATGTTTTCGCCAGCCGACGACACGCAAATGTAAGCCTGCCCCGTCGGCGCACCGGCGACGCGCGCGATACCGGACACGTCCACGCCCGCGGACGACAGATGCGCCAGAAGCGCGTCGCCCGCATCGTCCTCGCCGACCGCGCCAATCATATATGTGTGAGCGCCCCAGCGCGCGCTTGCCGCGGCCTGATTCGCGCCCTTACCGCCCGCAAACCGCGTCAGATCGAGCGCCGTTACGGTCTCGCCCGGGCCCGGCAGTTCGGCGACACGGCAGACGAAATCGAGGTTGATGGAACCGAGAACGCAAACGCTCATGAAGGCTTCTCACCCAGCGCACGGACGAGCGCGGCGCGATTGGCACGACCTTGCGCCAGCAGATAGCTTTGGTCGGATCCGCACACGAACACCGAGGCACCGAGCGGGAGAAACGCCGGAATTTCGCTCGCTTCGCCGATATAGAGTCCGAACGCGATGTTGTTGCGCCGCGCGGCATCCGCGATGGCGGCGATGGCGGATTTCATCTTCGGATCGTCGTTGCGCTCCACGCCCAGCGAGAGCGCCAGATCGGCGCGTCCCAGGAAGAAGCAATCGACACCTTCAACCTTCGCGATGGCGTCCAGATGCGCCAGCGCGAAGGCATCTTCGATCTGGCACCACAGGGAGGTTTCGGCATCGGCCTTTGCGCGATACGCAGATGCCGCCAAGGCGCCATACCCGCCGGCGCGGGTGGACGGCGAGAAGCCGCGCTGTCCTTCGGCATATTTCATCGCCGCGATGAGGCGCCGCGCGCACTCCGCATCCGTGACATGCGGCGCCACGATGCCCGCCGCGCCGAGATCCAGACATCGGTTGATGAAGGCCGGTGCATGATCGGGCGGTCTCACGAAACAGGACAGGTTGGCGCTGCGGGCACCCAGCATGACGCGGTCGATGTCGCCGATGCCAAAGGGTGCGTGCTCCGCGTCCACAATGGCGAAATCCAGTCCGGCATGGCCCAGCACTTCGGAAACGTGATGCGATGCGCTCTTGATGAACGCACCCAGCACCGTCTCCCCGTTTCGAATCCGTTCGCGCAGATGTGTCATTGTGAACGACGCTAAAGCGGCGGCATGAGGACTGCAATGTTGCGGTTTGCTCAGAAGTGCGCGCGGTCCTGGCCACATAGGCTTGG
Source organism: Pseudomonadota bacterium (assembly GCA_018242145.1). GTDB lineage: Bacteria > Pseudomonadota > Alphaproteobacteria > Micropepsales > Micropepsaceae > Rhizomicrobium. The sequence goes on along the minus strand of JAFECN010000335.1, from coordinate 4,818 downwards.
ACGATTCCGCTTCCGACATGTCGCCGTGCGCGCAGACGCAATTCGTGCCGTTGTCTGTCGCAAGACGCAGGCATAGCGTTGGATCGCTGAGCAGATCGTTGTTTCGTTCAGCGAAACAAGGAAATCGCCGCCGTGCTGACCACCCTTTCCGAGACCAAAGCGACCGAAGACGCAGGCCTGGCTTCTGTCGATCTGGTGCTAAGGCTGATGGAGCTTCTCGCGCAGGCCCCACGCCCACGCCGGCTAACGGAGATCGCGCGGGAGCTCGGAATTTCCAAGGCGCGGGCACACCGCCATTTGCGCGCGATGATGAAGCACGGCTATGTGCGGCAGGACGTCGAAAGCGAGCGCTATGAAGTCGCTATCAAGCTGATGGCGCTGGGCGACGCAGTGCGCGAGCGCTTCGATGTTCTCGCCGCGATGCGCCCGCAGATGGCACGGTTGCGCGAAGTCACTTCGCAAACCGTCACCGCTTCGTCCTTCATCGAAGGTTCGGTGGTTATCCTGGAGCTTCTGCAGGGCCGCACGCTGATCGAATTCGGGGTAAAGCCCGGCGCGAGCCTCGATTTACACGCCTCGGCGCATGGCCATCTGGCGCTCGCCTTCGGACCCCCGGGGCTGTTGGAGAAAGTAGCATCGGGTCCGCTGAAAGCGTGGACCACCGCAACTATTACGCGGGGAAGGGATCTGATCGCCGCCGTCGAGCAGGTGCGCGGCCAAGGATGGGCGAGCGCGCCCGATCAGGTGATGTTGGGCGTGAACGCGCTCGCCGCGCCGGTGTTCGACCATCGCGGCGATTGGCGCGGGAGCCTCGCGCTGGTGGGCTCCACCCAATTCATCCCGGCACGGCCGGCACGCAAACAAATCGAAGAAGTCCTGGCGGCGGCGGCGGAAGCCTCCCGCGACCTCGGCTGGAGGAGCAAAGCAGCATGACATATTCGCTCGCTGTCGATATCGGCGGCACATTCACAGACGTGGTGCTTCGCGGCGCCAATGGCGCGCTCAGTCTCGACAAGACGCTCACCACCCACGACGACCTGTTGAAAGGATTTTTCCGCGGCGTCGATCTGGTTCTGGGAAAGGCGGGCGTGCGCGCGGAAGAGGTGACCGGCGTCGTAGTGCATGCCACCACCATCGTCACCAACGCGCTGATTGAGCGCAAAGGCTTTCCCACTGCGCTCATCGCTACCAAGGGCTTCGGTGATGTGCTTTCGATCCGCAACGAGCATCGCTACGAGATGTACGATCCGCAGATCGAGTTCGCGCCCCCGCTGATCCCGCACGAAGCCACTTTCGAGCTGGATGAGCGCGTTCTCGCCGATGGCACCATTTTGCGGGAGGTGGACCGCGCGCAGGTGGAAGCGCTCGCCGCAAAGCTCAAAGCGGAGGGGATCGTCTCGGTCGCCATCTGCCTGCTCAACAGTTTCCGCAATCCTGCGAATGAACGCGCGGTGGCGGCGGTCCTGAGCGAAATGCTGCCAGATCTCTATATCTCATTGTCATCCAGCATCGCGCCGCAGATCCGCGAATATCCGCGCACATCGACCACGGCGGTGAACGCCTATGCGATGCCGATCACCCAACCCTATCTGCACGGACTGGAAGTCGGTCTTGAAAAAGCGCGTATCCCCAACCGCGCGCTCATCATGCTGAGCTCCGGCGGAATCATCGGCGCGGAAGTCGCAGCGCGCAATCCGGTGCGCATGATCGAAAGCGGACCCGCTGCCGGCGCGCTTGCCGCAAGCTGGTATGCCGAACGGCTCGGACTCGACCGCCTGCTCTCCTTCGACATGGGCGGCACGACGGCGAAAGCCTGCCTGATCGAAAATAAGAAACCGCTCGTCGCGGGCACCTTCGAAGTGGACCGCATGTACCGCTTCTGCGAGGGCAGCGGCATGCCGCTCACCATCCCGTCGGTGGATATGATCGAGATCGGCGCAGGCGGCGGCAGCATCGCCAGCGTGGACGATCTGGGATTGCTGAAGGTGGGCCCACGCAGCGCCGGTTCGAACCCCGGCCCCGCCTGTTACGGACAAGGCGGCACATCGCCCACCGTGACGGACGCAGACCTTCTGCTCGGACTGCTCGATGCCGAGAACTTCCTCGGTGGCGACATGCATCTCGACCGTCCGGCGGCTGAAGCCGCGATGGGACGCCTCGCCAAGGCGCTCCATACCGACGTCACGCGCACCGCCGACGGTATCTATCGCATCGTGGCGGAGACGATGGCGGGCGCTGCTCGCGCGCATCTCACCGATCGCGGCGTGGATCATCGCGGTATCCCCCTGCTCGCTTTCGGCGGCGCAGGCCCCGTGCATGCCTGCGCCGTCGGCGGGCTGCTCGGCAGCACGGCCGTGATCTTTCCGCCTCAGGCGAGCGTGTTGTCGGCGTTCGGCACGCTGGTGACGCCGGTGCGGCTCGATCTGGTGCGCAGCGCGCTCGGCAATCTCGAAGCGCTGGACTGGAAAGACGTCGACCGCCTCCTGAACGAAATGACCGATGAGGCCATCGCCGCACTGGAACAGGCCGGTTGCGAGCGCAAGACCGTGCGCCTGATCTTCGGCGCCGATCTGCGTTATTTCGGCCAGCAGAACGAACTGAGCATCACCTTCGAAAAGGATCCGCGCGAAGACCGCGACATTGCAAGCATCCGCAGCAATTTCGAAGCCTCCTATCATGCGCAATATGGCGTGAACCCGTCGCATGTGCCGCTGGAGATCGTCAGCTGGCGCCTCACCGCGCAGGGTCCGGACATTCATTTCGACGGTACGGCTTCCGCAGCCCGCGCGCCGGCGAAACCCAAGACCGAACGCAAGATCGCGTTGTGGCCGGATGCCGGGCCCGTTCCGGTCTATGACCGGTTGTCGCTGGCGACAAACCAAAAAATCGCCGGACCCGCGATTATCGAAGAGCGCGAGACGACGATCGTCCTGCCGCCCAAGTGGGAAGCGGTCGTGAACGAACTGGGCTGCATCGTTGCAAAAGAAAGAGCGTGAGATGGACGGCATCGAACTGGAAATCCTCTGGTCCAACCTGATTGGTATCGTCAGCGAACAGGCTAAGGCGCTGCAGCGCATCGCGTTCAGCCCCATCGTGCGCGAGGCGGGCGATCTGGCGAGCGGCTTGTTTGACGCACGCGGCCGCATGGTGGCGCAGGCGAACACCGGAACGCCCGGCCATATCAATTCGTTGGCCGCGGCCGGCAAGTCGCTGGCCGATCTGTTCCACAACCAGCTTGTGCCAGGCGACATCATCATCACCAACGATCCGTGGATGTCCGCGGGACACTTCTTCGACATCACCGTACTGTCGCCGATCTTCTGGGACGACCGGCTCATCGGTTTCATCGGCTCGACAATCCACCACACCGACATCGGCGGCTACGGCATCGGCGCGGGCGCGCGCGACATCCATGAAGAGGGCTTGTGGATCCCGCCGCTGAAATTCTATGAAGCGGGCAAGCCAAACGCGGTACTGCACGACATCATCCGCCGCAACGTGCGTACACCCGATCATGTCTTCGGCGATCTTTCTGCGCAGGTATCCAGCGGGCGTGCCGGCGGCGAGCGCTTGATCGCATTGTGCAAGCGCGCGGGCCTGCGCGATATCGAAGAGCTTTCGGAAGAGATCATCAGCCGTTCCGAAGCCGCTACGCGGCGCGCTATCCGCGCCCTGCCCGCCGGCACCTGGCATGGCGAAAGCCGGTTCGATGTTCCCGGCGGCGACGTCATCGAACTGAAAGCTGCGGTGACGGTGGACAACGAGGCTGGTGACGTCGTCATCGACTTCGCCGGCAGCAGCGGCGCGAGCCCGCTGGGCATAAATGTGGTGATGAACTACACCCATGCCTATTCCACCTTCGCCGTGCGCAGCTGCCTCAATCCGGAGCAGCCGAACAACTACGGCTCGCTGGCGCCGATCAAGGTGAAGGCGCCGGAAGGCTCCATCGTGAACGCGGCTTATCCGTCGCCGCTGAACGCGCGCCATGTCGTGGGCATGTTTGTGCCGATGCCGATCCTGAAAGCACTGCACCAGGTCATCCCCGATCGTGTGCTCGCCGAAGGCTCCGGTGCCGTGTGGACGGTGCAGATTCAGGGGAAAAAGCCAAGCGGCGAAGCGTTCACCTCGTCGATGTTCAACTATTCGGGCGGCATGGGCGCGCGCGCGCAAAAGCCGGGACCGAGCGCCACATGCTACCCCACCGGCGTCGCGGCGGTGCCGGTCGAGATCCTGGAAGCGGCGATGCCCATCGTGTTCGACAAGCGCCAATTGCGGCGCGGCTCCGGCGGCGAAGGCCGCTCGCGCGGCGGCGATGGACAGGTCATCGGCTTCCACATGCGCACCGACCAGCCTTGGTTGCTCAATGCGGTGCCCAGCCGCCTCGATCGCGGGCCGGACGGCCTCGATGGCGCCGCACCGGGCGCGGCAGGGCGCTTCACGGTAAACGGCAAGTCCATGTCGGAGCCGCGCAAGATGACAATGCAGCCCGGCGACGTGGTGTTGTTGGAAACGCCCGGCGGCGGCGGCTACGGTTTGGCTTGAAGGAGATTTCGATGCTGAATTTGAAAGGCGTGAACTGGGACACGATCCCGTGGGAGCGCGTGCGTGAGGGTGTGGAACGGAAGGCATTTTCCGGCGACGGCGCGACGCTATCGATGAACCGCCTGCAGCCAGGTCACGAACCGCGGCCGCACAGCCATCCCAATGAGCAGATTGTCTACATCATCGAAGGCCAGATCGATTTCCACGTCGGCAAGGACGGTCATGTGACGCGGCTGGGGCCAGGCGGCCTGCTCGTGCTGCCGCCCAACATCGAGC